>CAJXTM010000297.1 GCA_913061385.1 uncultured Rhodopirellula sp.
TCGGTCTCGTGGGCTCGGAGATGTGTATAAGAGACAGACACAGTAACGAGCCACGTGACCGATTTCTGCTTGAAAATCTGGTGATTAGGCTGGCTAAGGATGCCACCCAAAAGCAAGCGTCGTAACTCTTGCTGATGGCTGTTGTCTGAGTGTTGACCGCATCATGCGGGGCGAGCAATGGTTGTCGGCGGTGACGTAGCCCAGTCGCTGGTTGGAAAATTCGCGCAGTCACGCTCTCGTGATGGGTAGACTCACATGCGGTCGCTGGTGCCCTTGGTCAAGGCCATGAAAGCGGACTCAAGATCGAGTTCCTCTTCGGAGAAACGACGCAGGTCAATACCGTTTTCAATCAGAAGTTTGGGGAGTTCGCTGTATTCCTCTACTCCACTTTCCAGTACCACGCGAATTGCATCATCACCTAATTCACACGCTTGAACTTTCTTATGTTCGTTGAGCAATTTCGCAATGATTTGCATTTTGTTTCGTTGTGCTGGTTGGATGACCAGCACGGTATGCTCGCGGACCATGCGAATGACTTCTGCTTTGGTTGCGTTCTGTTTCAATTCTCCTTTATCAATGATGCCTACCTTGTTACAAACATCTGCGAGTTCAGGAAGAATATGACTGCTGACGATGATGGTTTTTCCCATTTCGCCGAGTTTACGAAGCAGATTCCTCATTTCGATTCGTGCTCGTGGATCCAGCCCGGACAGCGGTTCGTCAAGAAGTAATACCTGTGGATCATGAAGCAGGGTGCGAGCAAGCCCTAGACGCTGCGTCTGCCCACGCGATAATGTATTCGCGAACGCATCACGTTTGAAATCTAGATCGACGACATCGAGCATTTCGTCGACGCGTTTGCGGCGATCCTGACCGCCAATTCGATACGAAGCGGCAAAGAACTCGAGATACTCCACAACAGTCATGTCGTCGTAGACGCCGAAAAAGTCAGGCATGTATCCGACCAAACGCCGGATTTCTTTAGGTGCTGTGTGAACACTGTGGTCGCACACGTAGGCTTCACCCCATGTTGGCTCCAAAAGTGTGGCAATGATCCGCATGGTTGTTGTTTTTCCGGCACCGTTAGGGCCGATGAAGCCGAAAAGATCGCCTGCTTGCAAATCAAGATTAATGCCTTTGATTGCGAAGGCATCACCATATTTTTTCGTGAGGTCGACGGTTTTGATCACGTCAGGTTTCAGGCGTTAGGAGGAAGGTTCATGCCAGAGTGAACTGGAGAAAACGGTGTTAAGTATCTTGGTGAACTGTGTTGTGATTGGGGTGTTGCGATTGGGATCGCTAGCGACCCGTGGTGCTTATGACAGGCAGGACGACACGGATCATCGTCAGGCTTTTTCCATCACTCTCAATTGCAGTGTCTCCATCGGTCAGCTTGAGTGTGGTCAATTCATCAGCCAGTCTGCCGATCAGGATGCAACGATCATCGGCCAGCGTGTGGCTGAGGTCGAGCGATGACAGTGGCTCATCACGTAGTCCGGTGTAACGACTACCACCAACGGCATTGTGAAACATGAGCATCTCCGCAACACGATCAGGAAGTTCAACTGAGGAGGTATCCCATTCTTCGGTTTCACTGCTGCTCTCGAGCGCCGTCTGTCGGGAGAGACGCCAGCGGAAGTTCTTTTGGCGAAGAGTGTCAATCCGATCAATGCGACCACCAGCTGGGAATCGGGTTCGCAGTAAATACGCCCAGTTTCGATAGATCAGCATCCCATCCAAAAGATCTACAGACAGTGGGTTTAGCAACTCACCTTGGAGCAGTTCGCTGCCGCTGCGTCGTTGCAAGCCTTGGTAGTTGGTAAGTTTGGGTTTGAATCGCAGTAGTGTTTGAAGACTTTTGCTGCTCCTTGCTGCAAGTGGCGCACCTAGAATTGAATTCTCTAGTGGCCCTTCGACTTCCTCGTTGTTGGACGCAACACGTTGCTGTAGGCGAATCGTGTAAGGTGGCATCCTCGCATCTTCGATTGCGATCTGGATCCCCCCGTAAGTCTCGCCGGGGTAACCCAGCGGACTCAGCAGTGCCTGCTGGATTGAATCGGTAAGGTTTTGAAAGTTTTCCGATTGGCCGATGTCTACGTTCAGCAGGGCGGCATCATGAGAATAAATGCAACTCGCCTGAAAGCTTCTGCCTACCCCTGCAATCGCATCGATGTCGACAATTTCGACCCGATTGCACCGGATGATACTGTCAGTGTTTGTGCCTGTCGTACTTTCTCCGTCGATATTGGGTCGAGCTTCGTACGTCAGGACGAGTGTCAAAGCGATTGAAACCAACGGGAAACTGAGCCAACCTAGTAATGGACGCCCTAGAAAACGATTGATGAGCAGGTAATCAAGAGGCCCGATGGCGGCGATCAGAGCCATCAAAATGATTGCGACAACCGAAAAGCCGAATGTACGCTTGACGTCGAATTGATCCAGAGTGGCTCTTAGTTGGCCTGCCAGATCACCGTAGGATGTGCCGCGATTGGTGATCGCTATGTCTTTCTTCCCAGGTAGAAGAACGTCTCCAGTCAATTGTGTTATTAAATCAAGACGTTCTGGCCAGGCGGTGAACATTTGGTTGTCGAGGTCTGCTGCGATCGCCGTGATACGTCCAAATCCAAGCGTGTAAACAGTTGCTACCGGAATGCTGACGCGTCGAGTGGTCTTGCCTGTGAGCAGAACTGTTCCGCTTTCCCTCGGCAATCGGAGTCCGGTGAAATTTTTTAGAGGGCTTTGTGTGGAGGTAAAGGTTTCCACCGCAGACGGGTCGATGATGGTTGTTTTGGGATCGGTTATCCCCATTATTTTTTGTAGCCAAGGCGCCGCTTCGAAGAGATCTAGGCACGATTCTCCGAGCGTAATAAAAAGATGGCCACCGCCGGTGATCCATTGTTCGATGGCTGTTCGTTGCTTCGTTGCAAGACCGCGTAGTAGATCGATCCCGCTAGCGTTGATAATCATCATGTCGACGCCGTCGTACCCGAGTACTGAATCAGGAAACGCAGTCGGTTCCGTGGGCTTCGATACTGCGATCGAGGCATCGCGATTCAGTAGTTTATTGACACCAACTTCATCGACTTCTAGAGCATCGCCGATCACAACAATCCAGTTCATACCAAGCGGTATCATCGCCGGGCCACGAGACGGTGAACCTATTGTGGGAAAACGACCAGCGGCAATCGTTTTGTCACCATTCTTGAGACTGAGTGGTGCAGCTTCACCGCCCGGAACTACATATGCCCAGTCACCGCTGCTGGTACCGCCAACCTGTTCGTAACGGACTTCGGAGCCATCACCATCGCGTGTCTCCAGAGTTGTGACGCTTTGTTTGCCGTCGCAACGGATGCCGGTCCAAGCACCTACTCGATAATGTCCCTGGATCCCAAAATGGATCCGCGAGGATGCATCATCAGCTCCGGCGAGCTGGCAGTTGCCAAGCAGCAGGAAGACTGAGTAGAGGGTCGCACTGATGAGGTGAAGAAGTTTAGGCATGCAATCAGGTGTGTGCTTTAGGGCTTCTCTGAACTGGGGCATTGGCAAACCAGACGATTGCAACCGGGGCAACCACGGCCGTATTTCGCTTGCAAAGCAGCGTTCAGGTCGATTTCGGCGACATTTGCAATGGTCGCTAACCAGGCGACAACATCGGCAAATTCCTCGGCCAAGTTTTCCCTGTCGTCGCCTCGAAGTGCCGAGGCTAATTCACCAATTTCTTCCATCAACCACATGAAAGTGCCGTCAGTCCCTCGGGCGACATCCTTTTCGTAATACATCTGATGGATATGACGCTGTAGGTCTGCGATCGACAGCTCGTCTGCAGATTCGGACGATGTTGGCATGAATTAAAGCGTGATTCGGGTGTTTTTGAGGTCGATGGGTTCACGAATGAACCGTCGTAGATCACCGTTTGTAGGGATCAATCGGTAGACAGCAAGATATCCCGCTGCACGACTGCACGGTAGTCAACTACAGTGTTGGAAGCACTTTGGTTCCGTTCTTATTCGCTCAACGTGGGCAAATTTCTTGACTGAGTCGTCTCGACCGCAAAAAACGCCCCCTGAGGGCCCGACGCCTACACCCGCAAGCGACGATGCGCCCGCGGGCCACAATCGTGGGGTGTCCCGAACGCACAAGTCAGGTCACGACTCCGGCTCTGGCGTCGGAAAGTCAGGCTCTGGCGTCGGAAAATCTAATAATGATGCCACCTCACCGGCTTCCAGCGAATCGAACTCAAGCGATGAAAACATAAGGAAACGTGGGGAATCCCAGTCTGGGGCGAAAGACAAAGAATCGTCAAAGGCAAAATTCCATCGATACCCATTTTATTCGCCACGGTTCTGGCATGGAATGCGGCCAAGCTCTTGGTGGAGGTTGCTGCGGCAGGGCCGCTTTCGAATTCACCCGTCTCGGCTGCTGATGGCGATTGCGATTTTGTTCGCAACTCCATTCAATACCCTACTGGCTTTGCTTCAGAGTATGCTCTTCCGTCGAAAGTTGGCGGATGCAGAGCTGCATGGTCCGCCGGTATTCATCGTTGGGCACTGGAGAAGTGGAACAACTCTGTTGCATGAATTGATGGTCCGCGATGAGCGTTTGAGCAGTCCTTCGACGTTTCAGTGCTTCGCCCCATGCCATTTTCTAGTCACGGAGTGGTTTTTTCGTCGTTTCGCGAGTTGGTTGCTGCCTGGTAAGAGGCCGATGGACAACATGGCCGCGGGGTGGGATCGGCCTCAGGAAGATGAGTTCGCATTGATGAATTTGGGGCAGCCCTCTCCGTATCGTCGGATAGCTTTTCCCAATGAGCCCGCAGTGGATTTGGAGTATCTTGATTTCGACGGGGTACCCGAGGGAAAAAGACAAGCATGGATGGAAGCCTTGCGGTCCTTTCTACTCAAAGTAAGTGTTGGAACAGGCCGACCCTTGATTATCAAGAGTCCTACGCACACAGGTCGCGTGGGCTGGCTCGCTCGTGAATTTCCAGAAGCGAAATTCATCCACATCACCCGAGATCCAAGAGAACTTTTTCCCTCGACTTGCCGCTTGTGGCGCGGGTTAGATGAAGTTCAGGCATTGCAAAATCCTAAACACGAAAAAAATGAGGAATACGTTGTTGAGTGTCTAAGTCGGATGTACAAAGCCTTCCATCAGCAACGCAAGACGATCGAGTCAGCTCGGATGATTGATATTCGTTTCGAGGATCTCACTAACAATCCAGTGGAGACACTGCGAACGATCTACGCAACACTCAGGCTGAGTGACTTTGAATCGGTCGAACCGACAATCCGCGAGTGGGTGGATTCAGAACATAAAACATACAAACGCAATCAGCATCAACTTCCGCCTGAGAAGGAAGCAATGATTCTGGATGCATGGCAGGATTACTTTGAACGTTATGGATACAGGTAGGCGAAACATGATACGCACAATTGGTGATCGTTACTTTCTCATTTTGCCGTTCCTGCTATTGGCAGTATTGGGATGTCAGCCATCGGCTGTAGAGCCAGTTGTTGAAAACAATGGTTCTGGAGCATCGATTGATGCTGATGAAAATAGCGATCCGAATGTTGATTCCTCGCCGTCACCGGAAGTAGAAGTAACTGCCGAGCAACTGCTGGCAGCCCGTTTGCCGGAGGCCGAAGTCGCAGAGGGTTGGATTCGCTTGTTCGATGGCCACACCCTTTTTGGATGGCAAATAGCCGGTGATGCAAATTGGAGAGTGGAAGATGGAAGCATTGTCGTTGATCTGTCTCTTATACACATCTCCGAGCCCACGAGACCGAGGCTGATCTCG
>CAJXTM010000298.1 GCA_913061385.1 uncultured Rhodopirellula sp.
TACGAGATCAGCCTCGGTCTCGTGGGCTCGGAGATGTGTATAAGAGACAGTCTGCGAATAGAAAGTTGGGACTGGCAAACAGAACAACAATGTCAGCATCCTCACTGGTAGCATTCCAAAGTGACTGTGAGTTCCTTGGCAGAAGAATACCTGCTCCCTCAGTTTCAGCAACTTCACTTATTCTGGCGACTGACCCAATCGCGAAGCGACTTACAGGATCCTCACCTTTACCCTGAAAGTAATAGGCATCCGATTCAAGTGAGTCACCTGCGTAGATGGTGACTCCATCGGCAGTACGTGAGGCAGCCACCTCCCACTTCTCGATCAGATCCTTTGCGGGGATGGGGCTATTGAGCTGGATGGCCAAAGATACTTCTGGCCAACCTTCTTTGCCGGGGTGCAGTGCCAGACCACATCTCTGAATTGAATCCACAGGTAACTTGGCACGTTCCGCAATACTCGAGATCAGGTCATCCAATTCAGGGGAAAACACTTCAATCAGTGCATCGCCGATGTTGCTTTCCACGATGGATGACACACGTAGGGATGCCACTATCGCTGGGCCGGGCGGTAAGTATTCCAACGATGACTTTTCCGTGTCCGCTGCATAGGGCGGTACATAGAGCAGGCGATCGTCATCTACCAGATCATATCCAGCAGTTTTACCATCCTGCCTTGGCGCTACTTTGGGTTTTGCATCTTCTTCTTTGTCACTGTTTGTGACACGAGGAATCACAACTGGTACAGGTGGACGTGATCTGTCTTTATTGGCAGCCTGCTCTTCGGGGCTTCGTGGTACCAGCAATCCGATGATCAACGCTAGGATCGCGAAGCACATTGCTCCGAGGACCAATGGAGCTTTTGACTTTTTCTTACGCCGCGAACGCTTTGCCGGTGAAGTAGACTCGCTGGCAACTGGCGGTGGTGCAGGAGGTTCAGCAAGACTTTTATCAGCAACAATACTTTGAATGCGGCTTGTCGCATCATTAGTTGCGCTGGCGTCTGCCTGGTCAGAGCTTTGCTGCGTTGGGACTGATTCACCACTGGAATCAACATATTGTCGACTGGGTTTCTCGTTCACCTGAACTGCGGCAACCCCGGCATCGAATGCGGACTTTCCACTGGCAGATTTACCTTTTGCTTCCTGCATCGCTTCGACAACGGGAACATCCTCGATGACAGGGGCGTCCGATTTTGCGGGCGCTTTTTTAATGGCACCAGTGGATCGGGCAGCCGCTTCACTTTTCTCCCTCGATTCCACCTCAGGTGTATCTTCAATGCCAGCACCACCATAAGCGGGTAATTCAGCAGAAACCAAAGGCAAAATCGTAGTCAGTGCATTAGCCAACTGCTCCACCGCAGCAAATCGGGATGTTGGAGTTTTTGCCATCGCGAAAGCTAGCACCCGATACAACGGATCACCACCTTCACCCTTTGTCACTGCTTCCGCCAACTCAGGAGCAGTCACCGTAGCATGAGCTTTGATGAGCTGCGCAGTGGATGCCCCTTCAACGGGAAATCTTCCACTCGCCAACCGAAAAAGCAAACACCCCAAAGCGTAGATATCAGTGCCAGCGTTACATTCCTGACCCGGGTGACTGAACTCCGGCGCGGCATACAACCCAGCTTCTTCACTACTATCAAACCAACCAGATTGGCTCTCATCAATACCGGTAGGAGGCCCCGACGGATCTCGCAAAAGCATGGCCTTACCAGCGCTATCAAGCCAAATCTGCTCTGCTCTTAAAGCTCCATGTACCAATGGTCTCTCATGCATGGCAGCCAACGCATTTGCCAATGCAACACCAATTTCACACACCTGCCGGTGACTAAAGCAACCGCCGCCGACCAGATAACTCGACAGAGCTTGTCCCTCAGGCAGTTCAGAGAAGATAAGTGTCCATGCTTGTTGTGTCTCTTCTTCAAAATCTTGAAGTGCGTTTGCAGTGACTTCTCGATGAGCCTGTAGCCACTGGTCGCGGCCGCCGGCCAGTTGATCTGCTGCAACCCTAAACAATAAGCCCACTCGACCATCATTGACGCGAGAAACAGGAATCCAACGCCGCAGGGGTTCGGGGCCGGCCTGCGCCCTCACCACAAAGTTTCCAGACCTGATTTCCCGCGGAGGATCAGCCAACAGTGCCTCGGCCTGAAAATCAGTCAGAATCCCCCGTTCCAAAAGAAAACTGGCCAGTCCGCTGCTCTCACTAGGCGGGGTTCCCGCATTAGCATCGGAATAGTCAACAGCAATCTGCTTGCAACCCGACGCATCGACAACACCCGACTTGACCAGCCCTTTCCAGAATTCACCCAGCGCGATCGACATACAACTTTTTCAATCAAACGAATGTTTCGAAGATTCCAGCTACAGCTAGTATTCTACGACATGATCTGGCTTTCGCCGACCTCATCCCAAAAGCAGACACAACTTCACATCACTCAATCCTCTAATCGTGGGGATTTCGCCGCCGAACTGGTCTCCACTGCAGTAAAAGCCCATCTTTGAGGACTGAGCTTTCGGCATTAAACTGCCATTTAATGGACAGAGTCACGTCGCATTATAAATTTCGCTCGAAACAGTTTATCGTCACTGCCGGCGTTTGACGCAAAAGTCTCAGTCACCATCAGCGCAACTGCAAAGTAATGCGGGCATTGGGAATCAGCATAATCGCTGTAACCTAAACATTTTTACCAGATCAGATTTTTGCGTCCCAAGAGATACGAGCTACAGAATTGAACATCGTCTATCTCACAACCGAAGCTGTACCGTTTGCAAAAACGGGTGGACTCGCCGACGTTTGCGGCACGCTCCCTTCTCGGGTTGCGGCACTTGGGCATCGAACTGCCATCATCATGCCGGCGTTTCGCAGTGTCTACCAGAGTCATGCAGGAGTCGAACCGACGGATATTAGTTTTGCCATTCAAATGGGTCCCAAAAAGCTGATTGGTTGCCGGCTCCTCAAGGGACGACTTCCAAATGCACATGATGTTCCGGTTTGGTTCATTGACCAACCTCAATATTTTGATCGCGAGTCACTCTATGGAACGGCCACAGGGGATTACCCGGACAATGCTGAAAGGTTTTCGTTTTTCTGCCGTGCCGCCATTCAAGCCATGCAGAGAATAGGTTGGAAGTTCGACATCGTACATTGCAATGACTGGCAAACTGGCCCCATACCATCACTGCTCGCCGCAGATAAAGATCTTTCGCCAGCGTTGAAGAATTACGCAACATTCATGACGATTCACAACTTGGCATACCAGGGAAACTTCCCCAAATCCGAGTTCGAGTGGACCGGACTTGATTGGCAACATTTCAATCACGATGAGTTCGAATTCTATGACCGCGTCAATTTCCTGAAAGCCGGAATCGCAGCTGCAGATACGATTACAACCGTCAGCCCCAGATACTCGCAGGAGATTCGAACGAAGGAACATGGCTGTGGTCTGGAAGCGGTGCTTGAGAATGTTGCTGATCGCATATCAGGAATTACAAACGGCATTGATCAGAGCATCTGGAATCCCAAGACCGACACGAAGCTGGCTGCCAACTACGACGTAAAATCATGGCACCAAGGCAAACTCGCCAATAAGCGGGCGTTGCAACAACAATTTGCTCTCGAGCAGAGCGATGGAGTACCCATGATTGGCTTGGTCGGTCGCTTGGCCGAACAAAAAGGCTGGGATCTCATCCTCCCGGTCCTGCGATGGCATCTTCGTGAAAATCGTCCCACGCAGTGGATCGTGCTGGGAAGCGGAGATGCACAATACGAGCGGCAACTTCGCGAACTGAAAAAAGAACACCCGAATCGCTTTGCTTTGCATCTTGGATTCAGTGATCTACTGGCACACCGGATCGAGGCCGGATCCGATATTTTTGTCATGCCAAGCCACTACGAACCCTGCGGTCTAAACCAACTTTACAGCCTTCGCTACGGAACAATCCCCGTTGTTACACCTACAGGCGGTTTGGCTGACACCGTATTTGATTGCAGTGATCAGTCACTTGCTGATGCAACAGCAACGGGTTTCCATCTCCACACCATTACGCCCCAAGGGCTCGATGATGCGATCGGTCGGGCTTTGCATCTCCGCTACCATTATCCACAGCAGTGGGCACAACTAATTGAAACTGGAATGACACAGGATTGGTCTTGGAAGAAAAGTGCCATGGAATACGAATCGCTCTATGCGAAAACATTAGCCCTTAAGTCTGCTGCAAAGCGAACTGAATGACGCTAACGATAAAAACCCTCGCAAATCACAATTCCCGCTGCGATGATCCAAGCAAATGGGGTACTATTTTGGCTCAGAATTGAGAGCATCACCATTGAGCGACAAGGCTATTTGCTCAGCATCTGCGGAGTGCCCCACATGATCGAGGCAGCGAATCCAAGCGCGCAACCAGCTTCAGGCAGCCATCCGTCTCAAGAGGCAGGAGAATCGCGATTCGATCCTATAACTGGAAACTGGACTCTTTTCGCTCCCCATCGCTCCGATCGTCCTGACGAATTCGTGGAGTCTCGGGAACGCATTCGCAAAAAAGTTGAGTGTCCGTTTTGCCCAGGAAATGAAACAACAACCCCGCCTGCTGTCTGGATTGGCCAAGCAGAGAATGACGAATCATTCTCTGATCAGCAGCAGGAAACTACACCGCAAGATGCTTGGGCTGTTCGTGTCGTGCCGAACAAATTCCCTGCGGTCATGCATGCTCAGAACTTAAGTGACCCTTCTTGCACTGCTCCAGAGCGAGAACAAAACAAAACTGTCAACTCTGTTTCAGAGTCGAATCTTTTTCAACGTCGACCGATCGCGGGCGGGCATGAGGTCATCATTGAATCTCGCAATCATGTTCAATCCATCACCGATCTGGATGTCGCCGAGGCTGCGCTTGTGTTCAAGGCGTACAGAGATCGCATGTTGTACTGGCGGGATGTCCCGGGCATTGCCTACATGAGTACGTTCAAGAACGTCGGTGGTAAGGCTGGAGCATCATTGCGACACGCACACAGCCAACTGATCGCAACAGATCGAGTACCTCCGATGGTATCTGCGGCGGCAGCACGAATGTCGAATCACCGCCTAACGCAAGGCAGCTGCTTACACTGCGATCTTGTTCGAGCGGAATTGAAGGCAAAGGAAAGGATCATTTGGCGAGACGACTCACTGGTCGCATTCTGTCCGTTTTCAAGTCATCTTCCATTGCTCGTTCGCATCACAACACTGGAACACCAACCCTGCTACGAGAATCTTACGGACTCCGTCATCGAATCAGTTTCACGTCTGGTCAGACGCGTTGTTTCATGGATCGAAAAACTGCGTCCGGGAACGGCATACAATTTCTGCCTGCACACTCGCCCACCGGGCTGCAGTGATCCATCGGATGCCTATCATTGGGGCATCGAAATTTTCCCGCGGATAACACAGTTTGCTGGATTTGAGCTGAGCAGTCATTGCATGATCAACCCGATTCTGCCTGAGGATGCAGCGACCAATTTACGAAACTGTGCCTTGGCAGAAGATCCGCGGCTCATACTTTGAGCGATAGAACGAATCTTTGTTTGAGTCTCATTTGGAAATTGAGTCGTAAAATAAGCTCGGCTCAGAACAAGTCTTTCCGGAACAGGTCGGAAAACTTGCCTTCCCACACTGGTAGACCCTACAAATGAAATGGACTTTGATGCCTTCGGACCCGATAGGTAACTTACGGAAATACGCTCGACTGCGCAATGAAGACTGATAATGACCTGTCTCTTATACACATCTCCGAGCCCACGAGACCGAGGCTGATCT
>CAJXTM010000299.1 GCA_913061385.1 uncultured Rhodopirellula sp.
TCGTCGGCAGCGTCAGATGTGTATAAGAGACAGCCACCGAAATCCTATTGGTGATTTCTTCTGTTACCGAAAACCACGCCAACAATGACTTCCTCAATGCTTTGAATGTCGGCGCCATTGACCGGCGATTTTCAGATAAGAGGCAATTCACTACAACGTTGGCACGATTTGGTCATCAGAAGAATACTACGGATAGCCGAGCTGGTTCAGATCGCCACAGACCTCGCTAGCAGACTGTTACCAGCGGACACAACACAACCGAAAATCTTACCCCGCCTACAAGGCCAAATACCCTTGATTCTGCTATTTGTGCAGTCGTGACTGTTGCGCAAACGCGGCAAGAGCAGTAAGTTATTGGGTGTCAAAAGCAACCTAAGCAAACCCAGCTACAATCAGAACGTGCACAAAAAACCTGAACAAACGGCTTCCGCGACACAACCCTTAATCGAGGGCCGAGTGGATGCGTTGCTTGGGGGTGGCCTTTCGCTTGCCATCGCCATCGTGGTGATTATCTGGGGATCGTTCAGCGAAACGAAGATGAACACAGCTCTGGGTTTCATCGTGGCCTATCTGTTTACTGACTTACTGATCAATAGTCCTCACTTCATGGCGTCCTATCGAATTCTCTACTCCAATAAGCGGAACATACGCAGGCATCCGTTTGTAACTCTCGTTTTGCCAGTCTGTGCAATTTCCTTACTGGCCTACGTGTGCTACTGGGGCCCCTTGAATACAACATCCGATCTGAAAGCCGGCGTTCCTCAGCCTAGCGTGATGCTTGCGTTGACTTATCTGGCCCCGATCTTTCTTGGATGGCATTACGTGGGACAGTCATGGGGAACGACAGCGTGCTTTGCTTATTTGGCAGGCTTTCGAATGAATCCCTCGCAGCGGAAACTGATTCGCTTTGGCTTCCTGTCGTTATTTGCTTATCACCTGACATGGGCCTGCGCTTCCATGGAAATACTTGAGCAATTGTTTCCACAACAGCGGGCAGGCGAATTCATGATAAAAGCAGTAATGTCAGTTTGCCGGGTCTTGGTTTTAGCCTCTTTCTTTGCGGGCCTGTGGGGTTTCTTTCAAATTTCGCAAGAGCACAAACGGCGGATTCCGGCCACCGTCTGGCTACCTTGGGTTGCTACCTACAGTTGGTATGTGATGGTGGACGTTTATCCAAAATCATTTTTCCTGCTACAGATTTTTCATGCCTTGCAGTATCTGATGTTCCCCGCTCGCGTAGAAATAAATCAGCACCACACGAAGCACGTGCCCAAGCACATGCTGATTTACTATGTTGCCTTGGTGCTTGTCGGCTATCTTGCTTTTGATTGGACGAAGCTGCTGGAGGGGATCGATCTCGCAAATCAAACAGGCACCATGGTGCTATTAGGTGCTGCAACCATGATGTGCATCAACATCCACCACTACTTTATTGATGCCGTGATATGGAAAATTCGCGAGCCTGAAGTACGAGAATCGCTGTTCGGCCATCTCGAAACGTAGTGCACCAGCAATTGCCGGTGCCTGAACTGGCTACAACTGACCCATGTTCTCAACGACAGTGTCAAACTTCAAGACGATGATCATTACTGCTGGAAAACACTTGCTTGCCCTTGGATAACGAGTATACGTTGGTCAGCAGCGACGTCAGCAAAAGACTGCTGCGTGCCATCAGGCCAAAGAACCGTCAAACGATAGACCGCTTCATCACCGCCCAGCCCGAACGACACAACCCCTTCGTTACTGCATAGGTAGCCATCACCCGCAACATTCCACGCATGCTGTGTTCGCCGCGGTCCACGAAGTATCACTTCAGCTCCCACTGCATCGCGATCGCTCGCGATGCCAACGAGTTCTAACTGCAGCCAATGATTGGAAGTGTCAGTTCGATTCAACAGTAACGCTGATGGTTCTTCAATATTCGTCATGACCACGTCCGTCAAACCGTCACGGTCAAAGTCTAGAATCGCCAGACTGCGTCCAACGTGCGGGGTACCCAAGTACGCAGTTTGGTCTGACACATCCAGCAATTGAAATCGCCTTCCTTGATTGCAAAGAAGTTGCATTGGCTGGGCAAAGTTACCCCGAATGCTGACGGCATTATCCAAATGACCGTTGGCGACGACCAAATCAGTATCTCTGTCGTTGTCATAATCAATTGGCTGAGTACCAAAACCAACCAAATCACGCGAAATTTGGTCCAATCCGAATTGACGATTTCGATCTTTAAAGGCCTTGCCACGCCTCAGGTAGAGATTTGAATTCTCATTCTCGTAATTGGTAACGTGAAGATCCATCTTTGCATCTTGATCAAAATCGCCCACAGCAATTCCCATTGCTCCTGTTGCTCCGCCACTGAATCCGTAGGCACACCCAAGCACCGACGCAAGATCAACCTTTTTCAATTTGTTCTGCCCGGTCTCCACAAGTTTCCATAGACGATTTGGCAACGAATCATTTCCAATGAGCAACTCATTCCCTGGTTCACCATCAAAATCAGCGACAACAATTCCTAGCCCTGTTCTGGCGTCAGCTAAATCGGTAAGCCCGTGTTGGGAGAACCGACCATCTCCGCGATTTTCGAACAAACAATCGACAGCACCACCAAAATTCCCCGGCGAGACCGTAATCGAAACATTGCCCTGATCATCCAGTGGCGGTTTGGCAAGGATATTGGAATCATCTACGTAGCCCACCTGAATTACATCGGGCATTCCATCCCCTGTCACGTCGGCAATACAGATTGACGCTGGGACTCTCTTGAAATTGGGCTGCATTTCAAGACTTTGCCGTGAAAAAGTTCCGTCTCCGTTGTTGGTCAGCAGCAAGCAAGCACCAATGTTTGCAATCGCCAAATCCGGAAATCCATCCTGATTCCAATCCCCTTTCGCAACGCCAATTGAATACTGATGGACAGCCGCAGAACAAGCATCACTGACGTCCACTAGCTCTTCTGCTTGATTTCGGTAGAGCTGGTTTGCTTTTGCACCGACAAAGATCGGCGGCCCGCTGCCACCTTGTGAAAAATACAGGTCTGGCCAGCCATCCAGATCAAAGTCAAGCACTGCAATCCCACCCCCAAGTGTCTGGTGGATGGAATATCGTCTATCCAAAGGCTGCGAGGCGACGCGATACGTGTGCGCCAAACCGATCAGGCGTGCAACATTTTGAAAGACAGGCGATACAACCTTGCTATCACCTACAACCTCAGCAGACTTGATTGCAGCAGAAGCAGATCGACTTTCCATTAGCATCTCAGGCAACGGATAGGTATTAAAATCGAGGCCACACCAAAGAGACTTGAGTTCAGGAAACCCCTGCTGAGTGCGGACAAGTTGCTGATGCTGCTCATTCAAATCAGTCAAAGATTGCCCGGATGATTCTGAGCTGGTGCTCAGGGCTCTCCACATCAACGCTTCCAGCTTTCGATCCAGTTGCTCTAAACCTGTGGCAAGCTTTTCCACGGCACTGGAATCAGGTACTTCCGTTGCCGCGACAAGATTATTTGCATCAAGGACGGCCCGCATCTCAGTCCAACGGTCAAACCAAAGTCCGGCTTCTGCTTCTTTTCCCAATGACCCCAGAGCCTGCCGCATTCGGCTCATGGATTCCAAATCCGTACCGTCTCGCTTCAATGCCTCAGCAAGAGCCCGAACAGCCGAATCGTAACGCTGTTCCTGCAGAGCAAGCGTGCCCAGTGTCGCCCAGTAATCGGCAAATTGATTTTGCCCATTGATAGGAAGACTACCCCACCACGCGACCGCTCGATCGTCTTGCTGTTCACACGCGGCACGACCAAACAAAGCAACGATCGCCGCCGGAGCTATCAACGCTTCAATCGACGGCCTGAGCAATTCCATCACAAGCGCAAAGTCATTTTCCTGAAACGCTTTTCGAGCCTTACCATACGAACCAATTGGAAAGTAATAACGCGCAGCGGATTCAGTACTTTGCGATGACCCTTTATTTGGATCGTGGTACATCGCATCTCGCAACGCCACGAGAGAATGTAATTCATCCTGCAACACATCACCAAGCTCACAGAGCTGGCGAATTAGCACGGATGCCTCCTGCCGCCGCCCTTGCCGATTAAGCAAGAATGCCAACTGACGAATCGCTGGTACAAAACCAGGTGATGCATTGAGGAGTTTCCGATAATTCGTTTCAGCAGCCTCATAGCGTTTTAACAGAAAACACCACTCGGCAGCCTGCCCGAGTGCAGGCAATCCGGCCTCTGGATGGTCTTCGGGTATGTCACCTAACAAACCAACTGCCTTGGAGAGATCTCCTTGCTGCGCTGCTAATCGTGCACTTAAGAACAGCACCTGAACATCATGCGGTCGAATAACCAAAAGTCGCGTCAAGACTGTGGACGCTTCATCAAGCCTGCCAGAATTGATCAATTCACTTGCGGCAGCAACACTCTCGCCGAGATCTTCAGATTCCCGATTAGTGACATCCTCAGACGCAGCAGCACCGCCAACAGCCAACGGCATTTCGGAATTCTGCGTCCCTTGTGGATCAAGGTTCCGGTCGCCACTCGCGTCTCTTTCAACAACAGCAATCGGCTCGGTACGCTTCGCGTCATCAGGTTGACATCCTGCGGTAACGAACAAGCACCCTATCCACAAGACGATCGATCGTGCAGTTCGATGCTGCGATTCCCCCGGTTGCCCGTTTATGCCAAGCTGAATATCTGAACCGAAGTGCATGCGGTCAACGAGAGAGTTCACTGCCATATTTTCAGGCCTCCGGCATATGTGTACGCGCGCGGTTTCAACGTTCTGGTGCGTCACCAGCCCTGCTGGCAACACGTGGCATCAGACAACGCTAGGCAGCAGGGAACACAACAATCCTGTGACAATCCGGAAAGCGACATCACTCTGCGGTTTTCTCTACAACAGGATCGAGGACATTCGGGCCCAGACCGCAAAGCACAAAGGCGGGGTCGAGCCTGTGTCGCCCTGAGTTTACAAGCTGATTACGTTGTCGTCCAATCTCCTCGAACGTCAGCTGAGCCTGCGTTTCAGTAATAGCTGCCGCTTCAACAGCGTGCACCAGCCCAATGGTCCGCCAACCCAATGCCTCCATCGGTCGGTTGAGTTTCATTAATGACTGAGCTAATTTCGCAATCAATTCTCGATCTTTGGCTTTCTCACCGACCAGCTCAGCTCCAATTTTGCGAGTCTCGTCGACCAATGCTGCTCTTATTGCAACAGCCTTGGCTAACTCCATCTCACCCTGTTGCTCCAAAGCACGACTCAACATCTGATACGCATTCACATCAGTTTGATCCAATAATAGCACCTGACAAAAACACGCAATCGCCTCTGCATGGGAGGCACGGTTCAGAGCCAAGTAGCCACGTGCGTACCACCCATCTGGCCCGGCGTTTGTCATGTCCAGATTTTCAATCCATTCCTGGACACTTTCGAACTTTCCGTTCTCCGCACGCAACCGATTCAGCAATGCTTTCTCAGCATCAGAACTACCCTCTCCAGCAGCGACAATCAGTTTCATGACCTCCGTCGCCTTCCCATCCGCCACTTCCTGACGACACATTGCCAAGTTGTTCAAGGGGTCGAATCGTGTAACACCATTATCACCAGGAAATGCCTTAGAGCGAATCAACAGCGCTCGCAATTCCTCGTGGTCCAATTCACCAAACTGCGACAGGTAATCAAAATGCAACGCAGCCCCAGTACGCCGCCCAGTTTGCAATAACAACTGCCCCAGCCGATGGTGAACCTGTCTCTTATACACATCTGACGCTGCCGACGACTCCTTACG
>CAJXTM010000300.1 GCA_913061385.1 uncultured Rhodopirellula sp.
AGATCAGCCTCGGTCTCGTGGGCTCGGAGATGTGTATAAGAGACAGGTCCCACTCGCATCATGCGTTTCAGAGAGGTCCAAAGCTGGTCAAAAGATTCCCGCGAGAGAGAGGATCCGGGTATGTGAGGATCTAGTCCTGCTTCGAATAGAATCTCGGCTCGGAAGATATTGCCGACCCCTGCGACGACCGACTGGTCTAGCAGTAATGCTCCGATGGGCTTACCGCTTTTGGAAAAATTCTTCCAAACATCGGATTTCTTTCCCCCCGCCAACGGGTCGGGGCCGAGGCGGGCCACCACCTCTTGCTGTAATTCAGCATCAATAACGCGGCAAGTTGTCGGGCCTGTCAGGTCGAAGCTGGCATCCGATCCAATCATTCGCATCCGGATTTGTCCGACGGGTTTAGGTGGAGGCGACTCGCGCTGACGAAACTTCCCGTATCTTCCCAAGTGAACATGGACGATCGCTCCACCCTCAAACTCATAGAAAAGATGCTTGCCGGACGCACGAACGGACTCGAGACATCGGCCACTGACTTTCCGGGCATCGGTTCGGAATCTTCCCTGCGGGCTCGTGACTTGCACTGTTTCTCCACCCAGCAAATCATGATGCTGACGGGCTAGGAAGTGCGTTTTGTGACCTTCAGGCATCTTGTCGGTTTCAGCTAAATCAGGATGGCAAATCTTTTCAGGCGATTATCGCCGTGAGTCAACTGCTTGCACTTTTGGCACGAAATCAGTTGCAAGATGTCAGGTTGTGTACAGCGATCGATGCGAGTTTGACTGAAAGTGCTCGCGTCGCTTGCGGCCTTTGCCTTCGTAGGTGTCCCTTTGTCTGGTGTTGGTGCGCAGTCACTACCAGTTGGTAAGGAAACACCTTCCCGAGGGGTGTTGATTGTGGGAGTTCATCCTGTTGCAAGTAGCTGCAGAAGGCATTCAATCAGTCGATGTCTGCGTTAGCGGGTTGGTCCGCTTGATTGACAATTTTTGGTTGACTGATCATCCGCGCCAGACGCTGCTGCAATTCACTGCGGAGTGGTTCGGCAGCAATGGAGATCGCTAGACGGTAATTGGCTCTCGCCATGCGTTTGTTCCCCGAAGCCTCTCCCTGTTCAGCACGCTGAAGGTACTGCGCAAGCTTACCTCGGTATCTCTTGGCTTGAGATTGACGGAGACTCGATACTTGCTGCTGACCAGACTCTGTCACCGCCTGTTGTGACTGTCTCAACGGATTCGTGGCCATGGTGTAGTTTCCCACCACAGGGTAGAAGCCAGTGACAAATGGCTGAAGGACACCTGATGAAATGCTTCCCGGATAGCCATTCATGGTTGTCAGTGAGGGAGTGGTGCTGCTGAAAGACCTAGTGCTTCCTTGAGAAAAATTGAAACCTAGACTGCCGCGGACACCACCACCAGCAAATCCAAAACCGCCCGAGAGCCCGCCAGCTACTGCTGCTCCGCCTGCCATCCCGCCAAAAGGTGGCAAAGTCGGCCCGCCCGAATTCGCGAACCAGTTTCTTCCTCGCAGCGACCAGTTGATGCTGTTGTTTTCGAAAAAACTGCTACTGCTGGTGTTATAAGGCGTCGAGGTTGTCACCATTTGGCCATGGCAAGAGCTGGTAGCTGATGAGTAGACAAACGCGACGATCAAAGTGACGACGATCCGAACCATGGTAATGTTCTCCCTCAAGAAGTCTGAACATTGTAGGGGTTTCTGGTTTACCGAGGCCAATGGAAACAACGACAAGGAAGCATTAGCGAAAAATCGTGAGCGAGTGAGCTGCCGGTGTTCCGATTGTTCTCCACGGATTAAGTTGAACGCGCGACGGGAAACACGTGCGAAGGTCAATTTGCACTTGTAACTTACCTTCCTGACATCGCTGTCACAAAATCACTTACCGTCACGAAGTCACATCCATGAAGCAAGTCAGTCTTTACACCGATGGTGCCTGTAGTGGCAATCCAGGCCCTGGGGGATGGGCGTTCATTCTGCGGTGCAACAAGACAGAAAAGGAGCTTGAACGCAGCGATGGTGAGCCAGAGTCCACCAATAACAAAATGGAATTGACGGCGGTGATCCGGGGTTTGCAGGCATTGAATGAACCGTGCGAAGTCACTTTGTATGCGGACAGCAGTTATGTGCTTCAGGGGATGAGCAGCTGGATGGCTGGTTGGAAAAAGAGGGGCTGGAAACGCAAGGATGGCTCCAAGCTGGTGCCTGTAAAAAATGTCGAATTATGGCAACAGTTGGATGCTCTGATGGTCCAGCACACGGTTCATTATCAGCATGTCAAAGGCCATGCTGGGCATCTTGAGAACGAGCGTTGCGATGAGTTGGCGGTGGCTGCTTACCAGAAGTACCTAGAAAAGCGATGAATCGCCGTTTTATCCATGCTTTGTGGTCGTGTTTGGCCGGATCCCGGATCGCGGTAAGCGGCGATAAACGCTAGACTTTGAGCCTCGCACGACGGTGTGCGGACACCCTCATTCAACCTCTTTTCTGTAGGTCTTCATGAGCGACGCTCCTGAGTCGAGTTCTCCCTCCAACGAAACTCCTGCTTCTACCGTTCCAGCCGCTAACGCGAATTATACCGATGCTGACTTGCAGCATCTGTCTGACCTCGAGCATGTGCGTGAGAGGCCGGGTATGTATATCGGTGATACTGCCAGTCGAGGATTGCACCACTTGGTGTATGAGGTGGTCGATAATTCCATTGATGAGGCGATGGCTAATTTCGCCAAAATGGTGTCGGTGACCGTGCACACTGACGGTAGTGTGACAGTTGAAGACGATGGGCGTGGGATCCCGGTCACCAGACACGAGCAATTGTCTGAAGAACTGGACCGTGAGGTCAGCACGCTTGAAGGCGTGATGACCGTGCTGAAATTTGGTGGAAAATTTGAAAAAGGTGCCTATCAAACCTCCGGCGGTTTGCACGGTGTTGGTGTTACCGTTGTGAACTTCCTGAGCCAGTGGGCTGAGACTGAGGTAAGTCGTGATGGCTTCACTTGGACTCAGGAATATGAGCGTGGTGTACCCACCGGTCCGGTACGCAAGGGTCGAGTGACCAAAAAGACTGGTACCAAAACGACGTTCAAAGCTGATAACAAAATTTTCAGTGTCACCAAGTACAACTTTGACACCCTCTACAAACGCTTGCAGGAACTCGCTTTCCTCAACAGCGGTGTCCACATCAAATACCATGATGAACGCAATGGTGAAGGTGGCGACTTTCAGTATGAACGCGGACTGATTGAATTTGTAGAACACCTGAATCGTGCGAGTGATACGTTGCACGCTGACGTCATTCGAATTGTGGGTGAAAAAGAAGGTACGCAGTACGAAATCGCAATGCAGTACAGCACTGAGTTCACCGAGAACGTGCAGTCTTATGTGAACAACATTCACACGATCGAGGGTGGAACGCATGTTTCAGGTTTTCGAAGTGCGTTGACGCGCACGTTGAACAACTACGGCAAGAAGGAGAATCTCTTCAAAGGGGTCACGCCGGGCGGTGATGATTTCCGCGAGGGTATCACTGCGGTTCTCAGTATACGGGTCCCCCATCCACAGTTTGAAGGTCAAACAAAGACCAAGCTGGGAAACAGCGAGGTGGACGGAATCATCAATGGTGGTGTTTCAGAGCAACTGGCTAAGTATTTTGAAGAGAATCCGAGGGTTGCACAGACGATTGTACGCAAAGGTCTTCTGGCGGCCGAAGCTCGCGAAGCAGCTCGTAAGGCAAAGGATCTACTGAGGAAACGTAAAGATGCTCTGGGGGGCGGTGGATTACCCGGCAAGTTGCGAGACTGTATCAGCAAGAATCGTGAGGAGTGTGAACTCTACCTGGTCGAGGGTGATTCCGCGGGTGGTTCAGCTGAAGGTGGGCGGATGCGTGACTTCCAAGCAATCCTGCCGCTGAGAGGTAAGATCATCAATGCCTACAAGAGTCGTGAAGCCAAGGTTCTGGAAAATCAAGAAGTCCAGTCGATGATTCAGGCGATCGGCACAGGAATTGGTGCTGATCAGGATCTGACCAAGCGTCGATATGAAAAAGTCGTCATCATGACTGACGCTGATGTCGACGGCAGCCATATTCGCACCCTGTTGCTCTGCTTTTTCTATCGCCAAATGTACGAGCTTGTCGCTCGCGGGCATGTTTACGTCGCGCAGCCACCGCTATTCCGCGTTCAACACGGAAAGAAGCGTTATTACATTCAGTCCGATAGCGAGATGAAGACACAGCTGTTGGAACGTGGTCTCAGCGATACCATCTTCGAAGCAGAGGACGGTCGACGTGTTGAAGGAGAATCGATGCGGACTCTCTGCACGACACTGGCCTCGATGGAAGAATCGATCCTCGCTCTTGAACAGCATGGCTACAGCTTGAGGTCGCATGCCATGCGTCTCGATCCAACTACCAACAAATTACCGTCATTGTTGATCACGCATGGGAATGAAGAACATTGGTTCCATAGCCAGGACGAAGTTGAGGTATACCTCAATGAGAATAAGCTGACACTGGATACAGAGCAGGACGACGAAGCAGAGTTGCTGGAGGCAGAAAATAACGCTGAGGGCACTGATTCTGAGGGCACTGATTCTGAGGGCACTGATGCTTCCAGCGAAGCAGGGAGCACTTCGGAAGAGAATGCGACCACGGAGGTAGTCGAAGAGGCTCCCGTCCCGGTGGCCCATCTCACGGAACTGCATGAAGTTCGAACTATCAACAGTGGTTTGAAGGAACTAGTACCGTTGGGCTTCAGTGTGGATGACTTGATTCCTGCGGAGCGAACTGGATCAACCACTGCTAGGTTCGAGTTGGTTCGAGGAGAGGATGTTCGCCGTGCTCTGAATGACTTGCGTGATTTATTGTCTGAGGTAAGAGCTGCTGGAGAGAAAGGCCTGCAAGTCACTCGTTTCAAAGGATTGGGCGAGATGAACGCGGAGGAACTTCGCGAGACCACGCTTGATCCTGCGAATCGTACGCTTTTGAAAGTAAATTTGACCGATGCGGGTGCTGCTGACGAAATGTTCCGGTTGCTCATGGGTGACAAGGTGGAACCTCGGCGTGAGTTTATCGAAAAACATGCATTGGACGTTCGTAATCTGGATATCTGATCCTTCGTCGAAAGCGTAGACATTGAATCGACTCGCTACCTCACTCAGTCCCTATCTGCTGCAGCACAAGAACAACCCCGTTGATTGGTATCCTTGGGGAGAAGAAGCTTTTGAAAGCGCAGTATGTGAAGACAAACCGATTTTTCTATCGGTTGGCTACGCTGCCTGTCATTGGTGTCATGTGATGGAGCACGAGAGTTTCGAAGATGCATCCATTGCTGCCCTGCTGAACGAAAAATTTGTTTCGATTAAGGTTGATCGTGAAGAACGACCTGACATCGATCAGGTTTATATGAATGCGGTTCAGGTCATGACCGGTCGTGGTGGATGGCCCATGAGCGTATTTTTAGATCATCAACGGCAGCCGTTTTTCGCGGGTACTTATTGGCCACCGAAGCAAAAGTTCGGGATGCCCGGGTTCTCGCAGATTCTTGAGTCGCTATCGGAAGCGTGGGTAAATCGCCGCGATGAAGTACTAAGTCATTCGGGACAAATTACTGCAGCATTGCAGCAACTCGCAGATGGGACTGAGGAAAACTCAGATTCCGACACGACTGGGGAAACTCCTGAAAATGATCTCGTTTTAACCGCTTGTGAACGATTGCTAGAAGTGTTGGACCTGTCTCTTATACACATCTGACGCTGCCGACGACTCCTTACGTGTA
>CAJXTM010000301.1 GCA_913061385.1 uncultured Rhodopirellula sp.
AGATCAGCCTCGGTCTCGTGGGCTCGGAGATGTGTATAAGAGACAGGACCAGGACAGGTCAAGCCTGCCAGTCCCTGGACCATTGCGGAATCAGTTACTGGAGTTCCCTGTCGACCAAGTGCTTCCACCGTTGCCAACGCAATCGCAGCATTGCGACATTGATGAGCTCCTTCGAGCGGCAATAGCGTTTCTATCTTCCTCGCAGACTCACCCGGCCCGGTGTAGACCAGCTTTGATCCCCAACTAGGTTCGACGGTGCTATGAAATTGAAAATCACGTCCTAAGTGCCAATGAGTGCATTGATGTTCTCGCGCCGTTGACTCAACAACTGCCTGCGCAGCTGGATCGATCACTCCACTCACCACAGGAACACCCTGCTTGATGATCCCTGCTTTCTCGGCTGCGATCTGAACCAGATCTTTTCCCAGCACATGCTGGTGATCGAGTCCGATAGAAGTCACAACTGAGATACTCGGAGCACATACATTCGTGCTATCTAACCTGCCCCCCAGACCAACTTCGAGGACAATGGCCTGACACTGTGATCGCTCGAAATGCAGTAATGCCAAAGCCGTCGTGAGTTCAAAAAATGAAGGTCCGTCCTCAGTGGAGGAAGAATCACTGGTTGATCGATGACTTTCCACTGACTTTCTAAGTTCCTGAGCGAGCGTGACAAGCTGTTGAGGCGAGCATGCCTCGCCATCAACCCGAAATCGCTCTTCCAGGCAGTGCAAATGGGGAGAAGTGTAGAGGCCCGTTCGGAGGCCGCCGGCAGTCAACATGGCGGCGACCATCGCCGCTACAGACCCTTTTCCTTTGGTCCCTGCAATATGAATCAGTGGCACTGGTGGTCGTGAATTCGATGAATGCAGGTAACGCCCCAACCCCAGATCGCAGAGAAGTTCGGACATTTTCTGGAGCCGGAATTGATAACGATCCGCACTCAGGCCAGTCATTTTCTCGTAGTTGATCTGCCCATACAAAAAGCTCAGAGCCTCGGTGTAGGCGTCAGCGGGAGTTGGTTGCGGATGGAGAGTCGAATCGTTCAACGGAGAGGACATTCCGGAAAAAGACAGAACTGAAGAAAAACCACGGTCACGGCCAAAGCAACTTGATTGATGATTCAACCCTGATTTGCAAGACCCATTCACCAATTGATAGCAGGTTTACAGTGCCAGAAACGATCCGACAACATGGCCCACTCGAATCGGTACAACCGTCCTAACACGTGAGACTGCTCGTGTTTTGTCACCGTGACAACAATTTCCGCCCAGACAGCGTATGGGATGGGTGGAAAAGCTGGCACATTCGGGGTCAGAGGCAGTTTGATGTGTCGCTCAGAAGGTCGTTAGCACAAAAATACGAACACTTCCGTCAGTGGTAGCGTAGCGTAACAATCTCTGGTTGATGGTCTGCGAGTATTGCAGCACGGCGATTCGTAGCAACCACAGGCAGAGACCTTGTCGCATCCCGGTGTCTGATCGGTTCAGTTTGCTTAAAATTGCTGATTCTCCCCATGTTTGCCGAATTTTGCCCTCTCCTTACGGAAGTCTTTAACCGTGGATACTGATTCAACCGTGGTCGCCGAAACGGAGACCGTCGATGCAGCGCAGGCCATTCATGGCGATTCCGACTCGGGCGTTGTCATTGAAACTCGCAACCTGAGCAAAATTTATCGGGATTTCTGGGGTCGAAAGAAGGTCAACGCACTAAAGTCGCTCGACATCGAAGTCCGAAAGGGAGAAGTGTTCGGATTGCTGGGGCCCAATGGCAGTGGCAAATCAACAACCATCAAGCTGATTCTCGGCCTGCTGTTCCCCAGCAGTGGACGCGTTCTCGTGTTCGATAAAGATGCCAGTGAAACCAGCAAAAACGAGCGAATCGGCTACCTGCCGGAAGAATCCTATCTTTACAAATTTTTGACCGCTGAAGAGACGCTCGACTTCTATGGTCGCCTGTTCGACATGTCGGGTGCGGCTCGAAAGCAGCGAGTAGACGAACTCATCAAACTGGTCGGACTGCAGGGGGCCAAGCATCGTCAGCTTCGCGAGTACAGCAAAGGTATGACGCGACGTGTTGGCTTGGCACAAGCTCTGATCAACGATCCCGACCTCGTTTTGCTTGATGAGCCAACCACCGGTCTTGACCCGATCGGTTCACGAGAAATGAAAGACCTGATTCTATCGCTGAAAAAGCAAGGAAAAACGGTCCTTCTTTGCAGCCACCAACTAGCTGACGTTCAGGATGTCTGTGACAGAGTTGCCATCCTCGACCAAGGTGAACTGAAAGAGCTCGGACGCGTGACCGATTTGCTGAAGGTTCAGGACGTCACTGAGATTCACACCAAACGTTTAACACCTGAGGTGGAAGCGGAAATCAGGGCAATCATCGAACGCGAAGGTGGTACCTGCACAATCGATAATCCAACTGCGACGATGGAAGACTTATTCCTGAACATTGTCCGTGAGAGCGAAGCCCGACCAGGTGCGAGACGTGTCACAGGGACAGGTAATTCGAAGGAAGCGGCGGACGAAGGCCAAAAAGCTGAAGAGAATCAGGGAGAAGCTGGTCAATGATTCTGCAACCTGAAGATTTTTGGTCATTCTACGAATGGCTCATGCGTCCTGAGGCATTTCTTGAAAGCGCATTCCTGCAAGGGATTGTGCTCTTCATACTTGCAATTGTTATCGGCCTGATGGTCGGTTACATCATCTCGGCGAACCGCTATGGACCCGGCGAGGGATTTTATGCCGTTGCCCGCGCGGTACGGGATCTGATTCGCTTCGATTTACCGGGCACTTCGGCACACCGAGTATTCGCGCTCGCCCGACTGGCATTCAAGGAGGCGATTCGCCGCAGAGTCTTGTTTGTGGTGGGCTTGTTTGTGGCCATGTTGCTGCTGGCTGGCTGGTATTTGAATCCGGAGAGCAGTGATCCAGCAAGGCTTTACATTAGTTTTGTGCTGACAGCCACGAACTATCTGATTCTCGCCCTGGCTTTGTTCATCAGCGCCTTTTCTCTGCCCAACGACATCAAGAGCAAGACGATCTACACGATTGTCACAAAGCCCGTGCGGGCAACAGAAATCGTTCTGGGTCGAATGTTCGGTTTCATGGCGGTGGGAACAGTGATGCTCGTGCCCATGGGCCTTGCGAGTTATCTATTCGTGAGCCGCGGCCTCAGCCATCAACATCTAGAAGTAGTCGATGTGGTTGAGGAGGCAGACGGGACTCTCGTCGGCGAGACGGACTTCGTTCAGGATCACAAACACAACTTCACGATACAGCCTGGCACCGTGGAGGGTGATGTCTCCCAAGGTCTGACCGATGTCATCCGCGGTCATCGCCACATCGTCACACGCGACGCCAATGGGAAATTTGAAATCGGGCCACCAGCTCCACTGCGTGCAAGGATCCCATCGTACGGTGAGATTCAGTTCTATGATCGTACCGGCAACAGTAAGGATGCCGGAGTGGATATCGGCGCCGAAAGGTTTGCCACCGGTGGATACGGTAGTTCCGGGATCTCGCGGGTCATTGGACTTTCGCGAGGGAGTCGAAAAGTACAGCACGGATATGTCGAAGGTGGAACACTGGGTAAGGCGGAGTTTGTATTTCAGAACGTGACTCCTGAACGCTATCCCAATGGCTTATTTCTTGATCTGTCTTTGCGTGCCTATCGTTCATACAAAGGCGATATCGAGTCCGGCATTCGAGGCTCAGTCACCCTGAAACATCCTTCAAAAGATATCGAAACCAATCCAAGAACGTTTGATATCAACGAGTACGAAGTGGATGAACTTTTTCTTGATCTTGATCAAGAGGGTACTGACAACAACAAAACACGTGAACTCAATGTGTTTGAAGATTTGGTGGACGAGAATGGGCAGTTGATATTAGTGATCAAATGCCTCGATCGCAGTCAGTACCTCGGAGTAACTCAGAGCGGTGTTTATCTCCGGGCTGGAGAAAACCCTTTCTGGTGGAATCTCTCAAAAGCATACATATCAATTTGGCTTCAAATGGCCATGGTCATCGCTTTTGGCGTGATGTTCAGCACCTTCCTGAGTGGCCCAGTTGCCATGGTCGCAACGTTCGCGTGTGTCCTGCTTGGATTTTCTGCGGAACAGGTCTATGACACGCGTCACTTCATCGACAGCGGTATCGAGCGAGGAGGCGGCCCAATCGAATCAATGGTTCGCTTGCTCAGACAGGACGCCATGACGACCCAACTGGATGTTGATAGCACTGCAGCACAAGTGATCAAAACAACTGACGCAGGGATTGTTTACTCCCTCGATGCGATCGCAACTGCGTTGCCCAATCTTCCCAAGATGGTTGGTACTGCGGAATACGCCGCCAGCGGCTTCGATATTTTCGGAGCCCTGTTGTTACGGCACGCAACCGCGACCCTTGGTTACTGTCTCCTAGCGTTTATTATCAGTTACTTTTTCCTGAAATCGCGTGAGATCGCGGCATGAATCGTACAAAAAGCCTCTGGCGAAAACTTACTTACCTGGCGATTTTGTTGGCCATGTTGATCCCTCTGTTCCTCTTGGGACAGCCATCCGGTGGCAAGGGTGATCCTGGCGGACAACTGTCAGTGATGAGACACGAGTACAACATCGCGGAAAGTGATCTCGGTGAGATCAGTCCCGCCAGTGAAACAATGAAACTCGCATCTCTCGGGATGCGAGGTGTCGCGGCAACCCTGCTTTGGAATAAGGCACACACCTACAAGGTGCTGCATGAGTGGGATCGTCTAAAAGCGACCCTCAACAATATCGCCTTGCTACAGCCTCACTTCGATAAGGTTTGGGAGCATCAGGCTCACAATCTGGCGTACAACGTTTCGACAGAATTCGATGATTATCGACAACGCTACGAAATGGTGAGAGAGGGAACCGAGTTCCTGACACGTGGAGTCCGACAAAACACAAGTGCCCCGAGACTGGTTTGGTACACAGGCTGGTTTTACGGACAAAAGCTTGGCATGTCGGACGAGAAGGTGCAATTCCGTCGCCTGTTCTCTGACGATGAAGCGCTCCACAACGCTCTTCTGGGCGAAGACATTGCCGTCGACAGCCCCGAGGCTCGCGGTCCATTGGGCAAGCCAGACAACTGGTTGGTGGGGCGACTTTGGCTAAACCACGGATATGAATTGGTCGATGGCGGTGTCAAAATCCGCCGACAAACACCCCTGAACTTTTATGAGACTGGACCTAAATGGCGGATCAAACACGCCGAGTCCATTGAGTCCGAAGGAATTCTCGATGAGCGTGCCCAGAACGCATGGCAGATGGCAGATGACGACTGGCTCGCGTTCGGAACGCGTACCATTCCAACAACATCGCCATTCACGATCAAACTGAACCAACTAGAAGATCTGGAAAACCAAAGGGACGAAAAGATCGAAGAGTTCCGACAACTGAATGAAGAAGCATTTGCCGCAGCAAGACAAGCCCGCATCGATAAAATGCCGGCGGAGATCCTCGAGTTCTGGCAGAAGCCGGATTCGGAACTGACTCAACAACAGCGGCAACTGATGCCCTCCATCATCAAAGGTCTGGTTCCTAATCTGATTAGTTTGGCAAAGACTTCGGATGATTCAGTCCGACTGGAATCGGTAAACATCGCCGGACAAGTGCAGGATCTGAATAATCGGATCCAGAAAACAATCGGGTACAGAACGCAAATCAACTATCCCTACTGGAAGACTGTCTCTTATACACATCTGACGCTGCCGACGACTCCTTACGTGTAGAT
>CAJXTM010000302.1 GCA_913061385.1 uncultured Rhodopirellula sp.
ATGGTGGTTTCTTGTGAGGGGTTAATTCCATGAAGGTGTAGCGATAATCTGCGAAAAAGCGTGGAAGAATCAGCTTCAGCTGAAAGTTTAAGTCCATTGCTTTTTAGTTTGGCTTTGACAAAGGCATCGATGGGATTCAATTCGTGGCGGAATGCTTTTGGAATTACGGTTTGCTTCAGCGGTTGCAACGACCACCAATCAATTCCAGCGCGTTGTTCGGTCGTGATGTCGAATAAGTGCAATTTGCGGTCCGGCCAAGGTGAACCGGCCCGGACCCAATCTTTTACGCTGCCTAATTCTGCAGTAGTCAATTTTGATTCGGGGGGCATTTCACCGCTCGAGATGCGATCCCACAGAAGACTGGCGTTGAGATCACCGTTTTTGGCCGGCTTACCGTTTTCACTACCAGCAGAAAATGTTTCTGATGTCGTCAGATTCAAGCCTCCGCTAGGTTCATTACCTTGGTGGCATTGCAGACAGTGACGGATAAGAACGGGTGCGACAGCATCGAACGTGTGTTTGCTCTCCGCTTGCACGTTGGCGATAATGAACACGCTAATCAAAGAGAGCGTCAAGCTGATCCGGATGACTTTGTTTTTTAATGGGTGCATGGTTTGACGGTAGGGAAAGCGTCTTTGAATTCTGCCATTGCATCGAACGCTGATCGTAACTTTAGGGCGTTAGATCAGAGCTTCGATGGAATACATGATACTGTCTCTGATGCAGACGCGTTTTACTGCAAGATTTCGAGTACACTCGAAATGATTTTCTAGTGTTTGCTTTGATCTAAAGAAATCAATGGTATTCGAGCTTGTCCAACAAAACGTGTGCTATTAAGCAAGCATGGCGTTGGCAGGAACTATTGTAGAATTCACAGCACTGATTGGCTTGATTGCTTCAGTCCCACCGATTCTCTGGAAAGCTTGAAATGAAAACGCATTATGCGATTTTGATGTTGGGAACTCTTCTTGCGTGGATGGTTGAAATCAATCCATGCGTTGCACAGCGTTCATTTCACATTTACGCACCAAGTCGATCGACTGAGGAATTGCTTGTTATCAGTGCGAGGGCAGATGAAGACGATGTTGAGTTGGTGATTTCTGCCCGGGTGCCCCTTGGGTTTGCAGGAGCCACCATCTGTCGGCATCCTGACAAGGCAGTACTTTACGTCGCGCCGCCACAAACGCGGTGGGCTGCTGGGAAAAGCATCACTTCTGGTGCCATTGTTCGACTAGACGATGCTGGTGCTTGCAGGGAAATAGATCCGGTGACTTTTAAGCACGGGTATGCCTACATGAGTGTTGATCGGACAGGAGAGTTTCTATTGGGTTCGAATTATCATGATGGTCAGATTGATGTTTATCGGTTGCATCGCAATGGCCTGATCGATGAACATGTTGCTATGGTCGACGAAGGTCGCCGGAACGCGCATTGCGTTTTGACCTCGCCAAATAATCGCTTTTTGTATGTACCGTATGTGAAGCAGACCAATGCGTTATTTCAATACACGTTCAACAGTGGCACCGGTCAGGTTTTAGCCATGAAACCCAAGGACGCGGGACCACCGGTAGGTACCGGGCCACGGCATATTGCCTACCATCCTTCTTTACCCATTGTTTATTTCAGCAATGAGCAGCATGTAGGTGTGTCGGTTTATGATCAGAAACCAGCTGGGCAGCTGATATTCAAGCAGCTGTGTGATGTGGTTCCCAAAGATAGATCCAAGGATGGTCTTTCAGCTTCCGATATTGTGATCACGCCTGACGCGAGATTCGTCTTTTCGGCAATTCGGGGGCGTCGTCAGAAATTCGACCGGCTTGCGGGGTATGAGGTGCGGGATGGTGGGACGCTCCGGTTTTTGGGGTTAACCGCGACTGATGGCACACCTTGGGGTATATCGCTCTCGCCAAATGGCGACTATTTGCTTGTCAGTTGCTTCGAGGGTGAATCACTGTTGGCGTATAGGATTGAAAGCGACGGAAGCTTGGGGAGAGTAGGGCGTGTTGAGCTGCCAAAGTACATTTCGGATCTTGTGACATACTGAGCTTTTCAGCACCGGTTACAGATCGACACAGGCAGGTTGTGCTGCCGGCCGTAGAATGTTCATGTGCTTTATGTAAGTATTTAACCAGTTACTTCAGTCACCGCGGGACATGTAATGATGCTGATTCGGATAGGTGCTTCCTGCTGTTTTTCGTTCTTGTTTTATGGGTTGGCGTTTGGTGAGGCTACCTTTGAGATTCGAGAGAAAATAACATATTCGACAGTGGGTGATCGTGAGCTGTTGCTTGATGCTTTTATCCCCAAAGAGGAAGGAAAGTATCCAGCAGTATTGGTTGTTCATGGTGGAGCATGGCGAAGCGGGAATCGCAAGCAGTTGAGGGCCTATGCAACTACTCTTGCTGAGCGTGGCTTTGTTTGTTTCGCGATCGACTACAGGTTGGCTCCCAAGCATAAGTTCCCGGCACAAATCGAAGATTGTCGAGCGGCGGTGAAGTGGATTCGGGAGAACGCTTCACAGTACAAAGTGAACCCCAAGCGTGTTGGCGCCATTGGGTATTCTGCGGGTGGCCATTTGGTGTCGCTATTGGCGACGACAGGACAACCACCCAGCGAAGCGAGTGGGAATGTTGATACGCGGATTCAGGCAGCAGCTGCAGGTGGAGCTCCAACAGATTTCCGTTGGTTCCCCGACAATGGACGATGGGCTGAATTTTGGATGGGGGGTGATCTGAGTAGCAAGAAGGAAAAGTTCCAAGCCGCTTCTTCCGCAGCCTTTGTTGATGCAGGTGATGCACCTCTTTTCTTTTTTCACGGTTCTGCTGACGAACTTGTTCCAGAAGCTTGGACCAAGGCCTGCTATTTTCAGTTGAAGTCGGCTGGGGTGAAAACTGAGTTTTACAGCATCGCAAATGCCGGTCATATGCAGGCGGCGATGGACCCCAAGGCACTGAAAAAAGCTTGCGATTTCTTGGCCTCGGAACTGGTGCGTGAGAGCACGCTCGGTCCGTCGGTCGAGCGACAAACTTCAAGGAACTCGGAGCGAGTTCCCAACGAAGAAATCGCTGAGGAGAAGTGAGCTGCACAGATGTTTGGCCGGACATCGTTGGCGTTTGTGCGGTTTTCAGTGCCGCTTGCATGGCTTTTCGGATTGTTACGGTGGGGGCACCTTTGCAGCCGTAAACCCCCGTTCTGAGCGTGTTTGAGTTTGGTTCATTGCTTAGGAGATTCGAGGGTGGGGTGAAGATTTGAGGCCCGCAGGGGCACAAATGGGGCAGTGTAGTGAGGTATTGGACCAAATCGTGGGGTTGAATCATGCATTCCGGCTCAAAGGCCTTGAACAAAATAGGGTATTTACCATACTATGCGGGACTCAATGGCTCTGTACTAAAGCCAGTGCCAGCTCCCTCAAACCATCTGAAAGACGCCATGAAAGACGGCATTCATCCGAATTATCAAGATACGACTGTCACATGCGGTTGCGGTAGCAGCTTCCAGACTCGCAGCGTACGCCCAGAATTAAAAATCGACATTTGTAATGAGTGTCATCCGTTTTACACCGGAAAACTGAAGTACGTTGACACGGCTGGTCGGATTGACAAGTTTCAGAAGAAATTTGCTGCGGGCACCTACGGCAGCCTTGCTTCAAAAGGCAAGTAGTAAACAACTGCCTTTGGCACAAACCACAATCACAGCCGCGCGGGTATCGCAACAGCGACCGTCGCGGCTGTTTTTTTTTAGAAGTATTCAAAACGGTGTGATCAACACCCGTGATCAATTTAGCATCCTGACAGTGGATTGGCGTTTGGGTCCCTGAAATCAAGGCTGATGTGATCACGATCGCTCTCTATCGCATGAAAAAAACACCATGAGCGGATCAATACGCGACACGTTAGAAGACAAACTGGCTCGCTTTGAGCAGTTGGAACGTGACATGTCCGACCCAGAGGTTCTGGGGAATGGGGCACGGATGAGTGCTACTGCACGTGAGCATGGTGGGTTGGCCAAGCTTGCCAACAAGTACCGTGAATTCAAGCGGCTCACCGATGAGATCCACGACTGCAAAGAGATGGCAGAAGCAGCAGATGATGCTGATGAGCGGGAAATGGCTGAGGGTGAAATGGAAATTCTGCGTGGCAAGCGGGAAGAAATTTGGGAGGATTTGCTGTCACTTACCGTAGGAGGTGATGACAGTCACCGAACACGTTGTGTCATGGAAGTCCGGGCCGGAACCGGTGGTGACGAAGCGGCCTTGTTCGCCCGTGATCTGTTTGAGATGTACCGTCGCTACGCGGAGCAGCGCGGGTGGAAGACGGAAGTCATGGATGCCAGCGGAACGGAAATGGGCGGTTTTAAGGAGGTTACCCTGACTCTGGAAGGAGAGGGTGTCTATCGAGATCTGCAGTACGAGTCTGGTGGGCATCGTGTGCAACGAGTGCCGGAAACGGAGACTCAGGGCCGAGTTCATACATCGGCGGCAACGGTCGCAGTGATGCCAGAACCAGAAGATGTCGAGGTCGAACTTAAGTCAGATGACTATCGTGTTGACAAATTCGGAGCTTCGGGGCCTGGAGGACAGCATGTCAATAAAACTGAATCTGCGATTCGCTTGACTCATCACGAAACCGGAATCGTCGTTCAGTGCCAAGACGAGAAAAGCCAGCACAAAAATTTGGCGAAAGCCTTACGCGTGCTGAAAGCCCGGATTTATGAAAAGAAACGGGAAGAAGAAGCTGCCAAGCAGGCGGAACAAAGAAAAGGATTGATTGGATCGGGCGATCGTAGTCAGCGAATTCGCACCTACAATTTCCCTCAGAATCGTCTGACGGACCACAGAATTAACCTGACTCTCTACAAGTTGGATCAAGTGATTGCCGGCGATCTTACACCGGTTACTGACGCTTTGGTTGAATACGACCGCGATCAACTTCGCGGTGACATGATTGATTGACAAAGCAGGCCACCCAAAACGGAGTTGCTCTTCAGATGTCAAAAGTGACCCGCGTGATACGTTTGAACGAGGGAAAGAATATGTCTGAAACCCAAGGCGAGCCATGGACGGTGATGCGTTTACTGGATTGGACAACCGACTTTTTCAAACGCAAGGGAAGTGAATCGCCACGTCTCGATGCCGAAGTCCTGCTAGCACATGCGCGTGATTGCGCAAGAATTGAACTTTACACTGCTTTCTCCGAAGAACCTGATGAAGAGCAGCGAGTTGCGTTTCGCGAAATGGTGCGTCGAAGAGGCGACGGGATGCCTGTTGCGCAGTTGGTGGGCTATAGGGAATTCTATTCATCTAGATTTCGAGTCAATGATGCGACCCTGATTCCGCGACCGGAAACGGAACACCTCGTAATTGAAGCGCTCGACTGTGTAAAACAGTTTGCACTGAACCGACCATTGCAACTGATTGATGTGGGAACCGGTTCCGGGGCAATAGCGATCAGCATCGTCCAAAATTGCGATGCGGCCGAAATGACGGCGGTGGACGTGAGTGAGGCTGCGTTGAAGATTGCAGCATGGAATGCACAGAAGCTTGAGGTCGCTGATCGAATTCAATTTTTGCAGAGCGATCTGCTGTCGGCAGTTGAGAAACCAGACCGCTTCGACATTATCTGCAGCAATCCTCCCTACGTCAGTGAGTCTGAATACAAAGAATTGTCTCCTACAGTCAGAGACTTTGAACCTCGTGGAGCATTGGTTTCAGGGCCAGACCTGTCTCTTATACACATCTGACGCTGCCGACGACTC
>CAJXTM010000303.1 GCA_913061385.1 uncultured Rhodopirellula sp.
GTGGGCTCGGAGATGTGTATAAGAGACAGGCCTAACTCTCTGATGATGTCATTTGTGCCATCACCCACATGCCAATCGCAGTCAAGAATTCCAACTTTGCTGATGCCAGCGTGTTCCAACAGCCTATTCGCTGCCACCATCAACCCGTTGAATGTGCAAAAACCATGGTTGGATGAATAGGCGGCGTGATGAAATCCGCTTGACGGGGAACACGCCAAACCTGAAACAAATGCATCCTCTGCTGCTGCGACCATGGAACCAACCGTCCACAGTGTCGACTCAGCCACTGCCGCCTCTGTGTTGCCATGTCCGTTGGCGACATCTCCACTGAAGACGTCAAGCACGTACTGCGGATCGTGGACAGCTTGAAGTTCCTGTAGAGAAACAGGCCCGAACTCAATGCGGTTCACTAGCCCATGCTGCACCCAGTCTTCGTAGACAGAAGCAGGCTTTTCGCCAGATGGCGAATAGCCTCCCGATGGGCAAGACATGCGATCGTCGTAAAAAGTGCGCAAAAGATGCTTCAAAAGAAAACCACTCAGGGAAAGAGACAGATGGTGAGAACAGCATCCACTGCTGGGCAGTCGATCGTTGCTGCATAGGAAACTAGAATTAAGCAAGCTCCGGATCGCGTACTGTCGCGAGACGCAGTACGTTTCTATAGTCACATTCCCGACTAATTGGGGGCGCGCAAAACTTCAGTCATCGCTTAGTTCACAGCCATCAACAAACAAAATCGATAGAACATGAAACCCATTCTTTTTCTGACTTCAACCGAATACTATCACTTGGCAACCTCAACACAAATCACACCGTGGGTGACTCACTATCTAATTCTTCCCGGGCCGTGGGTTTAAGCCAGACTAAACTATCGGGTGTGTGGACCGCTGCTTTGCCTGCCAAGACGGACTGTTAATGAAAAAGCACCTTTGGTCAACGATGACTGCCGATGCCAACCCACACAGAAAGTTCGCCTATTTTGCTGCACCTGTGGTGATGGTGCTACTTGGATTGGGATCACGAGACACTGACTTTCCCTTACCTGAGTTTGTTGCAACACATGCAGGCGTCGTGTGCTGGGCTGCGTTGGTATTCGAAACAGGGATGATATTCTGGGTCAAAAAGACTCACTCAATTAACGTGTTGGCACGGATTACATCATCGGAATCCGAATGTGCTTACCCAGTGACCAACCGCAACAATCGCACCGTTTCCTTTGCGGCAATTTGTGGGGACAGTGCAGTCGATGCGATTCCCGAGACAACTTTGGTGATGTTGTGATCCACTCTTCCGCTGCTGCTCCATACTTGACTGTCAGGAGCGGTGATATAGACAGAGAAGGTACGATGCCCCGTACCGGGCCGTTCCCCAATCACATGCAATATTGCCCTTGTTCCCTTGGACTGGGCGTACAGTATCTCGCCGATCTGATAGCCCGCTCTGACGCGTCCCGAGTTCACGACAATATTCTCTGGCGAAGGCTTAAAATCTTCGCTAATCAACTTTTCTCGAAGACCCTTCAGAAATGGTTTCAGATGATTTTTCTCCATAATTGATAGTGCATTCAGCCCATCAGAAATCACGATCTGAACATTAAACTGACTGTCATGCTTGTTACGAAGTGCCTGCACCATCAATGCGGATGGCTCACCCAGTTTCTCGCCACTCGACGGATGCAGAATGTAATCATTCCGGTCTTTTGACTGGGTATTCAGAGCAAGCGCCTCAGGAATCCCACCAATGAACCCTGGGTTCAACTGCGCCCAAATGCTTTTCTTGGCATCATCATAAATTCGGTGGACCTTGCGCTCCGTTACCTTCGGAATATCTGTGACTGTTGCGCCCTGGCCTTGGGTGATAAACACTCCTCGGCTGCGCACAGACGCGATTTGTTTCTGTGCTTCCTGCGTGATTGCCTGCTCTGACCGGGCATCACCTCTGCGTCGTTGATATTGCAAATACACCCAAGCGGGATCACCAAATTTTGAAGTTGGCTTGCCTTGTTGATCAATCACTCCAATGGTTTGAAAGAAGTCCCACATTCGATCGTTCACCCGATAGCCAAATTTTTGTCGAAGGCGAAGGTGATCATGGTAACCCGTAGTCAGATACCCAAGCATTGGATCAATTTTGGTCGGCAAGGCCATTAGATAAGCAGGATTCGCAGGCATGATCTGATCAAGACACCAATCAAGATCTTGCAAGGACACTTCCATGTGCAGTGTCGAGCACACATCAAGTCCGATGGTCAACCCATGCAGTTTGCCCATCACGATATCTTCCAGGCAGCATCGAACCAATTGCTCTTTTGTACGAAATACTTCTGGGCCAATAAAACCAGCCACATCATTCAAATGAACCCACGGCTTCAGTCCCGTTTCCAACTTGGCTTTTTCCACTTCATGCATCAACGCTCTCGCAAACCCATACTTACGTGATTCATGAATGACCATGTCAAAGCCATTGCCATGACCATTTGTAAAATCAGCACCCTGCCCAGTTTCGAAATAGAGGTCAAATTGACCTTTGCGTTGCCGGGCGTAAGCCAGCATTTTCTCTGCGCTAATATCAAACGTTTCGTTGGCACCATCGGTACCAGCAATACTCTGAAACCAAAGTGCTGTACTGCCAGGTTGCCGCTGCTCAACCTCAGCCTGAACGTCAATGTGCGAAAGCACACAATGAGGCAAGTCATCCTGCAAGCCAAAGACGTCTATAATCTCCTTCAACGCATGCTCCACGGCAGCCACAGAATCCGGATCACTAGAAACAGGATTGGTTCCCAACAAAACATCACCGACTCCATACGCCCACGCATCAAACACCTGCCAACGAATGTCTTCAAGGTTATCAGTGGGTGAATTGGGCTGCACGCGTGCTCCCAGATAGCCCTTTGCTCCAATTTTGCTATTCGGCAGAGGATGAAATATTTTTGAGGCAACCGTGATCAATTCCTGGTTGTCCATCAACTTCACAACGCAGCCAATGACGACACTTGAGAGACCCGGCAGCACTCGCTTGATTTCAACTTCCTCACGTTCCAATAGAAATCGCTTCAATTGACCAAGCGTCTGACTTTGAATCGTTGCCTTGTCGTCGCGCACGAGTGTCTGTTGCAATAGTTGCGACAAACGATCCTGCGTGATCGGCTTACTATCCAAGTCTGACAAACGGGTGTTTGACAAAAGTTGCCTAGCCGTTCTCCGAACAGAATCGTTTTCAGCAGACACGCCAAGAGTGGCGTCTCCTTCTTTAAAGGGATTCGCTGCACCAATGATTTTCTGATAAAGCGTCTGGTCAAAGGCTGAATTAACCCGGTTGAGGTATCCAAAAACATCTTCTCGGGAATGACTGTCTGCCAAGACAACTCCTGCTGGCCGTGGGTTCATGGCCGCAAGGGATGACGGAAAGTTGGCAAGAGCCGCAACACCGCACAAACTTCCCGAACTCGTGAATTGCCTTCTACTGATTCTCATCGTTACCCTTCCGACACAGTTAGTTCAACACGGTGATTACGATACAGGTGAGGAAGCCTGTCCCGCCTGCCTTGATCGCGTGTGCACTGAAAATCACTCTTTGTGACTCATGACTTGATCACAGCCGCGTAGCCATTTGCACAAGCCAACCACGCAATCGATCACCCTGCAACGTCTTACGCACCCTTCCAAGGATACACCGCGTATCCGGCCTCCGACAATGTTTTCACTGCCACTGGCCAATTTGCACTTTTGAGCAGCAGGTAATCGGTATCGAAGGTCGACACTGCAAAAACACTGATGTCTGCTGCTGCGAGGTGTGAGGTGATACCAGCAAGAACACCAACCAACGAAAAGTCCAATTTTCCAGCGACTCGCATACACACCCAACCTTGCTCTGACTCCACCTCGTGCGGAACGACTGATTCTGGACACACAATCGACAACTCATCCGGCGTCCAGGTCAATGACACAAACTGTGGCAAATCCTTATCACGCTCCACGGCCCAATTTGGGACTGGACTATGAGGTGGCAGACGACAAATCGCATAGCTTTCGGCTAGCAGCTCAAGACTTAGCATCAGTGACCGTTCTGACGAACCTTTCCCTTTAAAAATTCAACTAAACCCGCTGGATCATCCGTACCAATTCTGACTTTGCGACCCTGCCGATACCACACGTCCACACAATTATATCCCCAAAGATTCCATACCCATCCACCACTCGGACTCATGTGGATTCCCCACCCATCCATGATGGTTGACCTGCTCTGCTCCACTTTTTCCAACTCACAGTACTGCAACCGGCGTTTGAACAATGGCAAGGGTCCGAACGCGATCAACAACTCCGCACCCTCGTCGCGCACTGACAAATGACAAAAACTGAAAGCAAGCAGCAACATCAAGGCACCGGAACACGACATCACCGACCGCACAATGATCTCATCGATGCAAAACGCTGAACCAAATATCCCAATCGCGATTACCAATAACAGCAAATACAATCGTGCTGACTGTGTGTGGTCATACTCCATGAATGCCTCATGTGTTGGGATAGGCGTAAGTCAAAACCATCAACAATCTAGCAAAATACAGTCACCACTTCTCTGTCAGATTGCAGAAAGCACCAATGTTGGCGTCAAGAAACTGTATTGGATGATGCTGAACGTCCTGTGAAGTCGGGGAGACAGTGCAGTCGGGGACACATCGAAGGTGCATACCACAGAAATGCTAAAAACTCGTGTCTTAGCCTGAGACACAACTCACTCTCTACAGTATCCCAACTTTTCGCCTTAATTCCCAGCAAGGGCAAAGCAGAGTAATCTACTGCTAACCATTTTTTCAAACTGCAAGATAGCAGTCCTCACACTTTCATCTGTTCACCATCATCGAACTGTCAGACGGTAACTTCACCATGGAAATGGAATTACGGCTGTCAAATGACTCACCACTGTTGCCAAGTGTTCGAGCATTTGTGCGTTCTACACTTAACGAACTGGGATTAACTGAATCAACTGTCTCAGGCCTCGAGCAGTTAGTAGATGAAGTTGTCGCCCATACCATCGAACACGCTTATCCCCACGGTGAAGAGGGGGCAATCATTGTCAAAGTCACGGAATCAAACGGAAAATTTGAAATCACCATCTGCGACGACGGTGTTCCCCAAGATATACAAAAGCTGGAGGCTGAACTGGTACAAGGTCCCGTCGGCTTGCCGGGTTTGCAGAACGCAATCAAAACGGGAACGTTGGATGAGATGCACTGGTCGGCGTTAGGCCCCAGTGGTAAGGCTCTGCATCTAATCAAGTGGCTTCACGAAAAATCTGTCAAAAACGCTGATACAAAGCAAATCAGTGACAATGAGCCATTGGCCCCACAGCAAGAATATGATGTTCGCAAATCTAGGCCTGACGAAGCATTGCAAATATCTCAACTGATCTACCGAATCTACGGAAACACGTATTTCAACGAAGATCTGTACTATCCAGATCGCGTTGCTTCGCAGCACGCTAATGGAACCGTGGTATCGATTGTTGCCGCAGATAGCGAGGACTATCTGGCTGGCCATTGTGCCCTGGAATTCAATGATACTGGCCCTGTAGCAGAGGTCGGTCAAGCAGCGGTTGACCCTAGGCACCGCGGCAGGGGTCTTCTCAATCAGATGAAAGACGCTCTGGACAAGGAAGCAAAGCAAATCGGTCTCGCAGGGTGGTATGCCGATTCTGTCACCTGTCTCTTATACACATCTGACGCTGCCGACGACTCCTTACGTG
>CAJXTM010000304.1 GCA_913061385.1 uncultured Rhodopirellula sp.
CTACACGTAAGGAGTCGTCGGCAGCGTCAGATGTGTATAAGAGACAGCGGGTGCATTCCAGTTTGTCAGCTTGATCACTTTACGCGGCGGTGGAGTCTCTTCAAAGGCCGCCGTATGCAAGGCATCCTGGACGAACCTGATGCTGCCTTCCGTTCTCAAGTCTTCTGGTCTCTCTTGGGAGCCGATCAGAACATAGAGGCATTTGTCTCGATCGATGGCCAACGCAGTCGGGTCGAGGATGGGTTGCTTCTTTCCCTGATCCAGATAGTGCGTGATCGATGCAACCTGTTTGCCGTCTGGCGTACAAACTTGCAAACGATTGTTTCCCGCATCGGCAACGATCAGATGCTCGCCGTCGACGACAATTCCACTGGCTTCTTTGAAGCCGCCTACCAGGCCCTTTCTTTCAACTTCAGGCCCAGAGTTCAGATCGAGTTTCCAAACGTAACTGCTTCGGTCGCCCTTTACCGGGAAATGGTAGCGGGCCTTGTTCACGCCCCCTTCCAGGTTGTAATGGTGGTACCTCGACTCGAAGGAACTTTGCCCTCCCGATACATACAACGAACCGTCGGGGCCAAAATGAAAATAGGGGTAGCGAAGGGAATCGAAGGGCAGGTAATTAACGATGGCGCTGCCCCGTCCTCCCGTGTTATGTACCGCGTAGCCCGAATTCCAACCCTCTTCAGGAAGACTACCATCGGGTGACATTCTCATGAGTTTGCCCCGGTAAAGATCCGAGATGACAAGGTCACCATCGGGAGCCAAAGCAATCTTCTTGTGGGAATCCCAGAAGGAACCATAAAACGAGGGTTCTCCCCAACTCAGATCAAACTTGGGAACAATCAATTCGGTTCCGTTCTCCCGCACGACCTCCTGGCATATGTCCCGTACGTTGGAATATGGCAGGGTGGGATTCAGCGGCATGATGGTTCTCTTGTACGCTCCGCTTCGATCAAAGACACGCACTTCCCCCACGCCTCCGACTCTCTTGGGTTCGCATAGCACAAACAGTTCACCCTTCTGCTCGTCAACCGCGACATCCCAGATGATCCCACACGCATGAGGGTCACCCTCGAGAAAGAACTCCTCAAGTTCCAGCCTGACTTCACCCGTTGTGCCCGGATGCGCCGAACCGGGGGCAAGATTGATTGCCTGCTTCTGTTTTTCATTTTTTGGCTCTGCCGAGACACAGTTGGGGCAGACCATCAGCACCAGAATGGCTGCTTGCATGCACTGAAAGAAGACAGTTCTTCTGTCTCGCAGGTGAAGCAACATCCCACCAGGGGCACCGAAACGCAAAGTATTGAAGCTCGCTTTGAGGTATCTGCTGGTGTTCATTTTTTCCTCTGTCTCGTTTTCTTGTCCTTTTTGGCTTGGAGGACCTGATTCTAGTTCTTCCTTTTCTGCCCGCGTTTGCTTGCGGCCGTTTTCCTTTGCTGTTCAGCCTTGAGGGCTTTAAGTTTTTCGCCCGTGGGAACTTTCATCGTCGGTTCGCCTTGGAGGTAGCCCAGCGAAGCCAGGAATGCGTCGGCGGCGATCATCGTACGTTCCAGCCACGGCGATTGGTTGAAAAAACCGTGTTTCCCGCCTTCCGCTGTGTACCTGTCGGCTCGAAAACCGAGCTCGCTGGCCTTGGACCACCAGAGATCGCCAAAGGCTTTGAGTCTGTCGTTGGTCCCAAACATCACGATGGAAGGCGCGGTGTCGGGTTTCACATGAGAGAGCGGAGAGATCTTTGCCGCGATTTCTTCATCGCCGTTGACGCGACTGGCAAGCCCTCCGTGCATGAACGAAAGAACTGGATTAAACAGGACCATGGCTTGGGGGATTGTCGAGATTGACAGGTCGGCGCCGTCGGTCTCGACGCTTTCGGGGATGATCGCGCAGGCCGCAAGATGGCCTCCGGCTGAACCGCCTGCAGTGATCAGTTTCTGGGGATCGATTCCGAGTTCCGCAGCGTGGGCTCGCACCCACCTCACGGAGCTGCGGGCGTCCTCGACGCACTTGTCAGGCGTCACGCCGTCTTTGCTCTTGAGCCGGTATTCGACGCGGGTGCAAACCAGACCGCGGCTGGCAAAATACTTGGCCTGGGTGGCGAAGGCCCTGACCGATCCGCCGTTCCATGAGCCACCATGGAAGAAAATGATGACGGGACGCGTGTCCGTTTTTTGCCATCCAGGCGGGAAATCGACATGCATCTTCAGTTTTTTATTGCCGATGGTTTTGTAGACATGCAATCCTGTCTTCGAGTCGCTCTCGCCTTCTTGGGCAATGGCTTGCATGGTAACGCAAACCGCCATGATGAACGTGATTGAAATAATGAGCCGGGTCATGGGTAAAGTCCTACCCTGTCGGTTCAGGGAAAAGCAGTTTCGAATTTGTTGTGAACGAGGATGCGAGTTCCATTCGTATTGGTGAATGGCGGCAGGTTTCATCGTTGGAACGATTGGCTCCTGGGTTTGCGTTTAGGCACTTCGTACGTAACGCCCGAGGGTTCATGATGAGTGGGGAGAAATTTACGCATCTTCTTTTTGATCGCGGCGTATTCAGAATTGCCCGCCAGATTCTTCCACTCCCACTTATCCTGTGTGTGATCGTAAAGTTCCTCTGAGCCATCTTTGTAGACGATATACCGGTGCTGCTCGGATCGCACGCCGTAATTTTTGTAGCCAAAAGTGGTTACTGTCGCCTCATCCCATATTGCCTGTGGGTTTTTCATCAAGACAGAGAGGTCGTTGCCTTCCAGTTGTGCGGTGGGTGGTTTGCACGCGGTGAGGGAGGCCAGTGTCGGATAGATGTCCAGCAAGTTCACAGGTCGAGCACAGGTTGATCCAGGTCGAGTCACGCCGGGGACGACCCACAAGAGGTTCACCCGAGTGGCTCGCTCCCAGAGCGAGTATTTTCCCCAACGTCCCTTTTCGCCATGGTGGAAGCCGTGGTCACTCCACAACACGATGATGGTGTTATCAGCGTATTTTGATTTCTCAAGAGCCGCAACGATCTGTCCGACAAGTTCATCCACCATGGATGTGCAGGCGAGATAAGCCTGAATCGCGGGCTTCCATTGGCCCATTTCCCTGATTTTTTTCAGCCATGGATTGTGGGCCATTTTGGCATGCGCCGCAGGGACATCGTCCAAGTCGTTTTCCTTGAAACCTTCGGGAAGCTGGATATCCTCGAGCGGAAATCGATCAAAGTATTTTTGAGGCGCGTAGTTGGGCAGATGCGGTTGGAAGATTCCGGCTCCGAGAAAGAAGGGCTCCTGCAGTTCGCCTGAGAGCAACTGTTCTGCCGCCCAGTTCGCGGTTTTGCCATCGGGATGGTCATCGACTGTTACATCAGCACGCAGGGGACCCCAATCGGCCGTTCTCGCCCAACCACCCAGCGGTAGCTTTGAGGAAAACTTGAGGTCCTGCCAGGAAGGAAGGTCCTGCGTTTTGCTCGGGAAATAATCATCAAAGCCTCGACCCTTGACCTCGTTGTTGAAATGGTATCCGTGAAAGAGCTTTCCAGCGCCGCAAACGTAGTAGTCGTTTCGCTGGAAGAACTCTGGTAGAAGAACCGATTTGTTCAATATTGGATTATGAATCAGAGAACTTTTGTTGATGTAATTCCCTGACGTCGACGGTCTGATACCGCTCATGATGGCAGACCTCGACGGACCGCAAGCGGGTGCCGCGCAATGTGCGTTGGTGAACACCAATCCGCGAGACGCAAGCTTGTCCATGTGAGGTGTCTTGGACTGCGGATTGCCCGTGAGCATGCCGGTCCAGTCATTCAGGTCATCGATCGCGATGAACAGGACATTCGGCTTTGTGTCTGTGGGGTTTGCAGCTTGCATTGCTGCAGTAGGAAACAAGATGCACAGGAGTGGCAACATCGCAAGTAGTTTTCTGGTCAGTGACATTGATTTTCCTGTCAGGTTCGGTTTTCATTTTCTACTGCAACAGCGGTTTCTTATCGCGTTTTCGACTTGCAGTGTTCGATGGATTAGATACGCCCAGTCGTTTTCATTAAGTTGCGGTCATGATCCGTCTGAACAGGTTGTGAGTGATCTTTTGCACGCGCTCATCGGGCCCCTGTTGAGCCACTCCATGACGGCGAGGATTCAGGTGCCCGGGCGGACTTGATAATCCATTGGCCCACCAGATCGTGGCCGCATTGAAGACGATGTTGTCTTGAGGCCCGTCATAGAGTGTGGCGGTGTATCGCCCCACTTTCTTTTTGTTGACCGTTGCGTCTCCTTCGGCGACGACGTTCATGCCCGGCAGGTCCATTCTTGGGGCACCGTGCCACTCCCATCCCAGTAGACCTTTGATGGAATCGCCCTTCTTCATTCCCGTTCCTGCGAACAGCCAGTGATCTGGCATCGCACAGGTCCAATCGCCCGCGCCAAGCCCTCGACCGCTGCCTTCTCGATCCAATCGTCCCCCCATCAAAAGCGCACCATCAGGTCCCATTCGCGGTTCGAACGTTTTGTCGTTAAGTGAGCGGCTGAGAAGCCTTTTCTTCTGTGCTTCGGTCAGGTTCTCAGGCATTGGAAGAAACCACCCCTCTCGACGGATATTGCGATTCGGCGTTCCGTTACCAGACGGCAGCATGGGAACAACGCACAAAACCGAGTTACCGCCAAAGAATGCGAGGCTTACTCCTGCATCGCGCGCTTTGATCGCATTTTCATACATGTCGAGGCTCCAGTACTCGTCATGGCCGACCGAAAGAAAGCCTTTCGCGCGGAGCAGTCCTTCGGGGTCGCTGTGGGTGTCGACGTTGGAGATGTAGGATACGTCGTACCCGTGTTTTTCCATCCAGTACGAAAGAGGAAACTCCCACGGCAGATACTCACCGCTGCCGCCTGAGTTTTTCAGCCGGTTGACCGGATGCGTGAAGAGACCGTAGGGACGATCAAAACTAACCGTGCCACTGGGCACGCCAATGCTCGTCCAGTCTTCATGATCTGAGTAAATCGAATAGTCCATCGGCCAGCGGTTGTATGCTGACCACGTTAGATCGCTGCATTGGAAAAGAAAGTCGCACGGGCGGTCATCCCGAATGATGAAAATCACATAACTCTGAATCCCATTTTTTTCTGCGGTCATCTTTCCCAAATAGACACCGCTGGGCCAGTTCTCTGGAATCTCCAACTCCACGGTCGGCTCCCACTGGCATTCTCTGGCGTAGTTCTTTCCATCGGCGGGATCTGCCTGAGTGAAAGCCTTGAGCGACTCAAACGTCTTCATCAGCCGCGCGCCCGCTCCGCCGTAATAGCCGGTTCTGAAGATCTCCAGTTTGAAATTGGACGCTGGATTTGCGCTCACCATGATCTTCAAGGTCTCGCCTGCCCGAACGCTGTTTGCATTGCAGTAACCTTCGATCTGCTGGCAGCGTCCGTTGTAAAGGATCTTGTTGATCTTACCGGGGACGGTCCGCGTTTTGGTCAGCATCCAATCGCGAGTGCCAGGTTTGCTGTTTTCGTCTCGGACCAATTCAGGTTGTGCAGAGCGAGTCTCGGATGCATGCAGCATCGTGGGCATGTTTGTTGCTGAAATCAGGCCCGCGCTAGCTGCTCCCTTGATGATGGATCGGCGGCCCACAGGACCAGTCGACTCTTCTTTCTTGTTCACGGTGTGCTTCCTCATTAAGTGGTTTTTGGAGCTGTGGGTGAGCTGTTTGGCAAAGTAGTTTTTTATTGCTCAACAACTGTCTCTTATACACATCTCCGAGCCCACGAGACCGAGGCTGATC
>CAJXTM010000305.1 GCA_913061385.1 uncultured Rhodopirellula sp.
CCCTCATTGATCCAGACCTGTATCAACGCCAGCTCGGTAACAGAACAGGGGCCGCCATGCGACTTCGGCGGCATGAGCATGTCTTCGTCATCTGTTGTCATGTAATCCACAAAGAGCATGCTATCTGCCGCATCGCCGGGCTCGATGTAGTCGAGCATTAGTTCCCGATCATCCACACGAAAATCGTTTTTAGCATCATCGGGACCATGACATTCGAGGCAACGTTTCAGAAGTATGGGAGCGATGTCACGCTCAAATTGCACGAGATGCCCGTCCGAATCAAGTGTGGAGTCAGGTTGCTTTGCCCCGTTATCTTGCGGAGCCGCTGAACACAGCGGTGAAGAGACGGCAATGACACTCGATGCCAAAATTATTGTCATCAAAGTTGGCTTGATAGCGAACTTGTGCATGTCAAAAGAACTTTCGTTGGTGGGCGTGATTGGGGCAGGCGTGGCGGCGATGGTTACAAAGAAAACGCGTTCAGAGCGTGAATGTACCCTGTTGGACCCTCGTAGTACCTGAAATCCATTCTTGCACCAAATTGAGGGGCTTCGTTCTGAAGATCATCCATATCTCTATTGTCGTCTCAGGTGTCTTTCGATTCCAGTGCCGTACAAGTCCCGTTCTTCAGTTTCATGATGCTCGTTCGAATCTATGGTGCATGGGGTGGGGGCCACTGCTGTGGTTGCATGTCTTTGCAGCGTTGTTTTTCGCATGTCACTGCTTTGCCATGATCCCGGCAAAGGCTTTTCCCAGACCCAATGATTTTATTTCCTGCTTAACATCGGCCGGCACAGGGTTTTCGAGCGTCTCCGAGATTTCGTCAGCAACGAGTTGTGCGAACATTCTGCGAGCGTCTGAAAGTGTTGCCTCAGCATTCAGTTCATCGATTTGCACACCGGTTTCAGTAGCAATTTGAATCGCCAGCATGCTGGGTGTTGCTTGCGGGTTTGTTGTAGCGCAATGTAAAACGGAATACAGAGGTCGGCTTGGCGTGGCGTGTTCGATACGTTCGAGCGCTCGCCAAGCCCGCTCTAGAAGTCCTTCACGCCAATATCGGAGCCAATCTCTGGAATCACTTTGCAGCTGATCAAAGTCGATATCAGGTCGTTTGTTTTCAGGGATCTCATTCAGTCGTTTGCGAGCCGCCGAGCGGATGCTTCGGAAAAGAAAATCTCGCAGACGATCGTGTTTGTGATCACCAAATCCCGCGCTCACGAGGTGAGCAATGATCATTTTCAGGCCTTCGTCGGCTTGTTCTGTCGACTTAAGTAAAACCGCAAGCTGACGGCGCATTGGAGCGAGGTAACGCAGGACGAATCCAGCGGCGCTGTCCGCTTGGGACCACCCCTGAGAAGTTCGCACCAGCGTGACAGCATTGGAGTTAGGCGGAGTTGGTGATGAGGCATCGGGCATAGCTATAGTTTAACCACTCTAAAGTCACGCTTGAATATTCGTTCAGCTATTCATTGGCGGGCATTACGTCGCAGTCGAGGATTATTCAGCTTGATACTTGGCTGTTCAATCCTCGCTTGTGAAATACGGAAAAGACGCATTTCAAGTGATCTTTTACTTCACTTTTTAGCATTTGGGTTGGGTTTCTTTGTCTTCACGCGTTCAGCATTCTCAGGCTTGGCTTTTGGATATCTGATCGCAAGCGCGGGAGATTCGTCGGGTTTTCCTTCTTTGGATTTGAACCGCGATGGTCGCTGGGAGTTTGATTCCGGTATGAAAACAAGCGTGACCAATTTACCGTTGGCTTCTTGTATGAAATCATCAAGTTCGCGACTCGCAAAACGGACCGCATCCGGGGTGTTTTTGAGGCGGTCTTTTGTGTTGTCGAATGAAAAGCGTCCAAGGTACTTTTGTCCGCTGATGCCATCTCGGCAGGGGGCATTGTCCCAGTTCAAATGGTCCTTGCCAGTTTCAAGCCATTCAGGTTCGAGGGCAGTGATGATTCCGTAGACGGTGAACCCTGTGTTGGCCTGTTGTCCGCCCTGGGCAACGGTTAGTAACACCATCGCACGGTCAACTTGCTTGGTGTCCTCGGACAGTTTCGAAAGATCAAAACGAAGATAGATGTGCTGAGTCTGAGGCGTGGGTCCACGTGCCCCCTGAATGATTTTGTTACCACCAAAATCATTCCCGCCTTTTTTTTGTACATAGGTATCTGCTCCCTGCCCTCGGTGGGTTCTCAACAGCTCGAAACCGAGAAGATCGGCCTTGGCGAGATCTTCCTGCACTTCCAAGCTGTCCTTGATGGATGAGATCACAGAACCATCGGGTGTTTGCAGTTGGAATTCGACCTCGTATATACCCGGGAGCAAACTAACGGTTAGAAATTGCACCTCAAATTCGCGTGAGCTGCCTCGTCGAGGAATCTGCGTGAGCAATATTTTTTGCGGAAAAGTTGGTCGCTCGACCCGATCGATATCCGGTTGTTTCAGTAAAGTGATCAACTGAGCCACTACTTTCGTCTTCGAATTGGTGACACGCGGATCGTCGGTGGAACTGTTGGATTCGTTTGCAATTCGTAGCTTGTAGCGAGCCGCTTGGCCGCTCATTACTTTGCGGCTACCGGCACCTCCATTGATCAGAGTCAAAGGGCGGAGAGAGGCAGCGGTGACTCGCTTGGGTGGATTTGCTTTGGGAAGTTGAGTGGAAGGCGGTGAGTCATTTTTGCCTTGATTGAATTGCGTGGCTGCATAAATTGCACCACACACACACACAAATAAAAACGCAGCGAGCATTGACCAAAGCCCACGACGACTCTTGTTTGGATTCTGCTCATTCGCCAGGTGGGCTAGACGCGTTTCAGATGTTCCTGCGACAACGGGTTCCATCACGATCTTGATCGTGTTTTTTTCACCACTTTTTTTGCTGATTTTATCGAGACGCGTGGCGATTTCACGAGCGGTTGCTGGTCGATCTTTGGGTTCTTTGAGCAGCAACTGATCAATGAGTTCTGAGAGAGCGACAGGAGTTTCCGGTTTCAAGTCAGTAAGTGATGTTGGTGTGTAGCAAATGATGGCGATCAATTGTCCAGAAATCGATCCTGATGTTAGTGGCAGAACTCCACTGCACATCATGAAAAGGACTGCCCCCAGACTGTACAGGTCGGTGCGATCATCAAGTGCCTCGTTTCTCGCCTGTTCGGGTGAAAGGAATCCGGGGCTGCCTACCAGAGTTCCACGTGAGACAAATGGGTCGAAGCTATTGCCAGCGATGGCAAGGCCGAAGTCGAGAATTTTCGCGCGGCCAGAAGGACTTTGGATCCAAATGTTGGCAGGTTTGATGTCACGATGAATGATTCCGCATTCGTGAGCAGCTGATAGCCCCTGAGCAAGCTCTTTTCCGAGTCGCAGGATTTCATCGGTTTCAAATTTTCGACCCGCCCGAAAGGCATCCTTGAGCGATTCACCCTCCAAAAGTTCCATGGCCATGAATGGGACACCGCCTTCAACACCCACCTCAAAAATAGTGGCGACGTTGTCGTGCTGCACGGCGGCCATGGAACGTGCTTCTTCGATGAAACGCTTGCGGCTGGCGGGTGTGGCAGCCAGTTTGGGCTTCATGAGTTTCAAAGCCACGATGCGCTGCAAACGCATGTCCTGAGCCCGGAATACTTGGCCCATGCCACCTTTGCCGATCAGAGCTAGAACCCTGTACGGTCCCAGACGCCCAATTTCACCATCTCTTTGAGGTGGTTCCAGGAGGTCGTATTTCTGGTGTTCAGCGTTCATGGTGATTTGCAGGAAGCTCTTAGCCGTCAATTTTGGCTGAAGTAGACCCCGATTTTGGCTTCGGGGAATCCAATTCATTTTTGCAGAGTAATGACCCCGAAAAGGGATTGCTGGGGCTTGCCAAGCCATCGCTGTCGCGATCATCCTTATAGGAGATACTCTGTGATTTCAGTACCCTGCCCTGCCCTGTTTGAGTCGAGATAAGTGAATCGTACCAACATTTTAGATCTGTCGGACGGACAACATCTGGAACAATCCTTCCAAGCCACCGATAAACAACTTCGAGTGAATCGACAGGGTGGTAAATATATCTTACTACGTTTGGCAGATCGCACAGGGGTCATCGCGGGTATGGTGTGGAACGCGGATGAGCGTATCTTCGAGTCCTTTGAACGCGGCGACTACGTTCAGTGTTGCGGTCGAACCCAAGTGCACAATGGCAATCTGCAGGTGATTGTGACCAATATTCAAAGGTTGGATCCTTCTGACGTTGATATCGCAGAATTTGAGCGTTTTGATGCCGAGAAGTCAGGAGAGCTGCGAGCCCGGTTAGCTGAACTGATCAGCCAAATGAAAAATATTCATTTGCGGCGATTGGGTGAGGCTTATTTGAGTGATGATGATTTCATGGCGAAGCTGATTGTCGGTGCGGCTGCGGTTTCCAATCATCATGCATACCCAGGGGGCCTGCTGCAGCACAGTTTGGACTTGATGGAACTGGCTCGCGTGATCGGTCCCAGGTATCCGCAGTTGGATGTCGACCTGCTCACCTTTGGGGCATTTCTTCACGATCTCGGCAAGATTGAAGAACTCTCGGCAGGTGGTGAGGTTTCTTACACCGACCGGGGCCAGATGGTTGGCCATATCGTGATCGGTGTTCAAATGTTGGGTGAAAAAATTGCATCTGTCGAAGCAGCTGGAGAGCCATTTCCAAGTGATTTACGACTGCAATTGGAACACTTGATTGTTAGTCACCATGGAAAAATTGAGTTTGGGAGCCCCAAGCTGCCGGTGACATTAGAAGCAGTAGCCTTACACCATCTAGATAATCTCGATGCCAAACTAGCATCTTATACAAGTGTGATTGAGGCGGATGTTGCTGCCGATGGTAACTGGACTAATTACAACCCTTCCATTGGTCGCAAGCTTTGGAAGAAGCGGGACTAGAGAAAGAAGAATCAAATGGCATCACGCAAACGTGCAATCATCCTGTTGTCGGGTGGCTTGGATAGTGCGACCTGTCTGGCAATCGCTCGAAGTGAAGGCTTCGAAACACACACGGTTTCGTTTCGTTATGGCCAACGCCATCAGTACGAGTTACAGCGGGCTCAGCTTATCTCGGAAGAACTGAATGCAACAACACATCGAATTGTCGATATCGATTTGGCGCAGTTCGGGGGATCAGCACTCACTGATGTTGCGATTGATGTTCCCAAATCTGAAACGGTGGAATCGATTGGTGAAACCATTCCTGTCACTTATGTGCCTGCCCGGAATACGGTGTTCCTGTCGCTTTCCCTGGCGTTCGCCGAAACGGTTGATGCCAAGGATATTTTCATCGGTGTGAACTCGCTCGACTACAGTGGCTATCCAGATTGCCGTCCCGAATTCATTGAAGCATTTCAGCGAATGGCAAATTTGGCGACCAAGGCCGGAGTTGAAGAGTCTCAGAGTTTGAAAATACACACCCCGCTGATTGATCTTACAAAAGCCGAGATCATTGCCCGAGGGATGGAACTGGGGGTCGATTATGGATTGACGCTCTCATGTTACGATCCCGGTGACGGTGGCCGTCCGTGTCAGCATTGCGATGCTTGCCTGTTGAGGGCCAGAGGATTCAAAACCAATGGAGTTCTGGATCCTGCACTTAATAGTGTTTAGAGTCGGACATTTAAGTGGGAAGTTTAGAGTGGAAATGTCATGCCTCTCGGCAGCACTGCGGTGTACCTGTCTCTTATACACATCTCCGAGCCCACGAGACCGAGGCTGATCTCG
>CAJXTM010000306.1 GCA_913061385.1 uncultured Rhodopirellula sp.
TCAGCCTCGGTCTCGTGGGCTCGGAGATGTGTATAAGAGACAGCGACCACACAGCTCACAACTCCCCTGAACACTCACGTTCGTGCTAAGGATATTGTAATACATTGGCTGAGCAATCCTGAATGAGAACAGATAATAGTGTCAGGTACCGTTTTGCTTTCTACGATGCTGCGGGGTTTGACGAAGTACCGACTGCAGCAGTGAGACTCTCTGCCAGTGGAGCCAGTGGAGCCAGTGGAGTCGATGGCGGCCAGCTTTGCAGTACGACGTCGCGGTGACTTTACTTTCAGCGATTCTCTGAGCTGCTGCTCGACATTCGGTAACCGAATCAATCGCTGACAAGCTTTCTGTAGCGTGGTGAAATGGAGAATGCGTTTGAGTCCCGAAAGGTAGGGTATTCTGACAGGAACTCGACAGCACCGCGATAATTGAAGTTCAGGAACGACTTGATAACCAGACGGGCAAATAACTGCAGAAGTGTTAACTCCCGAGGGCTTAACTCATTGGGGGGACTAGGGCAAAGAACGCTGGCCGAACCGGGACGCCGTCCGAAGCATCCGACGTGGTGAATTTGATGCAGTGTTCATCAGTGAGAACCACGCCAACCAAAACTCGCAAAATAAACTTTTCAACAGAACATGTCCGTCACCTTTTAAATTAGACGTAGCACATGCCTCGAGTGTTGACAGGTAAGTTTCAGCATGAGAGGCAAGTAATGTATGTACTCACGGGATTCCCTGTTAAATTGTCGATTTTGGACTTTTTGAGAAAACAGCTTTCTTGAGAAGATGAAAGAACGCTTTCTAGTCTGTATGCTCTTGAGTTAGCTTTTGTGAAAGTACAGACAAGTTTTTTGCGTGCTGCTAATTGCGCCATGCTTGTTCACTTGGTCGGAACCCGGGTAATAAAAATTATGTATCGTTGTCTGATAATCCTCGGGCTTGGCATCTTCTCGCTGCCGACCGAGGCTGCTGAAAAGCCAAACATCATCATGGTTCTTTGCGACGATGTCGGGTTTGAGTGCTTCAGTGCCTATGGCAGTCGAGAGTATTCAACGCCGCGGCTCGATGCGTTGGCGGCTGAGGGCATTCGCTTTGACAACTGTCACTCGACTCCCTTGTGCACACCAAGCCGCGTCAATCTTATGTCGGGAAAGTCGAACGTGTTTAACTATTTCGACTTTGGTGTTTATCCCAAGGGTGAACCGACATTTGCCAATTACTTTAAAGAGCAAGGGTACGCGACCGCAGTGGCGGGCAAGTGGCAATTGCTTTCCGAAAATGGCGGCATCACGCCTGAACAGGCGGGGTTTGATACACACTGTCTTTGGAACATTCCAGGTGGCGGGCGGGAGCGTTACTGGAATCCTTCATTGGTACTGAATGGCAAACTTCTTGATCTGCCTGACAGCAGTTACGGCCCTGACATTACCACTGATTTTCTGATCGATTTTATCAACACTAACCGAGAGAAACCATTTCTTGCCTACTTTCCAATGATTCTGCCTCACAATCCGTTTTCGGTGACTCCCGACAGCGTTGATCCGCAGTCGACTAACCAGAAACAAAATTTCATCGACATGGTGCAGTACATTGACAAGAACGTAGGACGTTTGGAAGACACTCTAGCGAAATTGGGAATCCGCAAGAAAACGCTCGTTGTTTTTACGGGTGACAACGGCACTAATTCCATGTTGACATCCGAGCTGAATGGTCGACAGATACGCGGTGGCAAGGGTTACACGCACGACTACGGAACTCATGTGCCTTTGATCGTCAATTGGCCCGGGAAAGTACCGGGCGGGAAGGTGAATGATGATCTTGTTTGCTTTTCCGATCTGTTCCCGACGATGGTTGAGGCTATGGGACTGCCGCAGAAAGAAATCTCCGATGGAGACGGGTGGAGCTTCTGGCCACAGTGCGAAGGCAGAAAAGGACGCCAACGAGAATGGATCTACTGCTACTATTTTCCTCGCCCTTCGGCAACAAAATACAACGACAAGTACAGCCATTACCAAGTCAGGTTTACACGAGATAAACGTTATAAACTGTACGACAATGGAGAAATGTTTGACACGATTAAAGACGTGATCGAAAAACACCCCATCGCGGTCGGTGAAGCGGGGGCAGGCGGTGAAGCAGCCCGCCGCATGCTGCAGAAGGCACTTGAGTCCTACCCTGTTGACGGTCGAAACACTAACCGTAGAAAGCCGGGTTCAGCTGCAAAAAAGAGGGAACCCTAGACGGTGTGATTCACGCCGGGCGGCGTTCCTGTAATATCAATGTGCGTTGATGCGAGGCAGAGCGTCGCCTCACTCGCAGCGTCGCCTCACTCGCAGCGTCGCCTCACTCGCAGCGTCGCCTCACTCAGCGAGGACCCTGAGGTGTAGGGAAGTGGGAGCCCAGAGAGTCGGGCTTCCTAGAAGTCAAATTCCAAACAATTGAATAACACGACCGCTTTGTGGATGTCATCGGCAAGCCGGATCTTCCTGAAGTACGCGTCGATGATGCCCGGTATCTCTCATCGGTTCGTGAGCTCGGCCAGAGTTTCGGAAAGATCATGCAGCTTCTGAAGACCCGCGGCATCGAAGACAATGCGATAGTCATCTTCATGGGCGATAACGTTGAAGCGTTGTTACGGGGCAAGGAAAATTTGTTTGCCGGGGCACACATGTTCCGTTGATCATTCGTTGGGCGGGGTAAATGGATCCGGGATCGAGCTCTTCGGCGCTTGTCTGTGGTGCAGACCTTGGTCCAACGATTCTTGATGTCACTGGGATGAGACCACTGAGAAAAACGACGCGGGTCAGTTTGCTTCGAGAACTTCGTGATGAGAAGACTGAAGGCCGGAAATATGTATTTGCTGAACGAGGCTGGCGCTGGGGATCAGTCTCCCGTACCGATGGGTTGGATCTTTCCCGCTCTGTCAGCTCAAAGTGTTACCGTTACCGTTACATTTACAACGCACTACCCAACTACGGTTAGATGCCTGTCGACATGTCCGGCAAAGAGACTTGGAACGCGATTCAGTTGGCACATTCGACGAATCAGCTGTCGCCTTTACACAAGCGGCTGTTTTTAATGAAGTCTTGGCCAGTCGTAGAGTTCCATGACTTGCGGAACGATCCTCTGGAACTCAGCAATCTGTAAGGGAGAGAGCTGGTTGCCGACATCGAACGAAATCTGCGTGAGATGCTAGAGAGGATTGAATGATTCGGGAACACGATTTTTTGCCGCTACCTACACATGCAATGCAGAACGCAAAGTGAGTGGCAGCCAATCCCAAAGCCATCTCGGCGAAACGCTTTGGTGAGCGTTGGGTGATGGCCAGTTACCCAGTGACACGACTGGACTTCAAGCCATTGCCGCGTGGTAGGTGTAGAGAACTCCAACGCCCAGAATGACAACTGCTCGAATATGAGCCCAGGGCAGGCGAGCGATCCAGCCTTTACGTTTGAACAGCCGTTCGCCGAACCGTTGGACAAGTAAACCAACGATCGTTAACGAACTCGCGATGCCCGCTGCAAATAGTGCGATCACTGTGTACGCCGCAATTGGCATGCCTGTCGCAATACCCGTGAAGTAGGCAGCCAAGGCCGACGGGCACGGCAATAACCCAAATGCGATACCCAAGAGTGCGCTCATCGAATAACTCCGCTTTTTCGAAGTCGCTTCCGTTTCGCACTGATGTTCCCGATGATGCTTGCATCCACAAGTCTTAGGTGTTGCCCTGGACGCAGAAATAAGCAGCCAAATTCCGACGGCAAGTACAAGTAAGCCACTAATCCACTGCATGATTGAGATGATTCGGCCATCTTCATGGTGATGATCGCCCGTTATTGCGTGCTGTGTTGCATGGACGATGAAGGCGATGGCGAGCAAGGAAACGGAGTGTGCTAATGCGCTGGAAAGTCCCATGACCACTGGATGCCAGAATCCACGTCGTTCACCAGACAGGTAAACCAGCATTGCGGTTTTCCCATGCCCTGGTTCGAGTGCGTGGATCGCCCCTAGGAAAAAAGCCAAACCGAGTGTCATTTCATGAGCGTGTTCGTGCACAAGTGATGCCGCTGAAAGGAAGGAGTCGTTGTACTGCTGTGTAGTCGATGTAATGCTGTGTAACGGTACGGAGTTAACTATTCATTGGTTCGATTGAAGAAGTAAATCCAGCTGTGCGAATACGCAAGGTTGCAAACAGCCGCAATTCCGGTTGCGATGGGGGAACTCCTCGTTCGAGTTTCCTCGACTGCTAAAACGGGCGTTGTCTGAGTAGTCGGCTCGATTTCAGGCGACCTGGCTCTTCGCCCGAAATCCGCAATGTTCGCAGGATTCTTCTCGTTCAGAATAATCAGGTTGATTCACGGCGAATGGAATTTGTACGCAGGCGTTGTTTGACGACAGGGCCAATGCATTCGTTGTCAATTTCTCGCCAAAGAGTTCTGTTTTGTGATTGTCGATGGCGTCTTGTGCACCCAATCACAGTCCACGATAGATTCGTTGGGGCTTGGAAGACTTCATCATGCAAAGCGAGGGTTTTCTTCAGACGATCGATCGCTACTGTGGGTTGGGCCCGTCCGCAACAGAATGAAAACCTTCATCAACTGTTGGTTTGGTCAGGTCGACCTCCGATACGCATGGACAATGTGACAGGCTAGGATATGGGTTGATGCAAGTGCTAGGGACTGGGAGACAGAGTTGACAAGACGAGAAATTGATCAAAAGGCGGCAATCATGATCGTCATTGAACACCTCGGTGATATTCCGCCTGGGACCAAGTGTTCTGCGGTGTTCTTCGACACGCAAAAAATTCGTAGAGAAAAGGCGTTTTACGCCAATTTATACAGTGAGAACGGCGTCCATGATCTGGCGGTCCTTCGGGCCATGGTAGCAGCGAATGTACCTGACGACCCCTACTGGTTAGTCTCCTTGAAATCCAGTGGTGGTCCGCTTGGAGAGGTCTCTCGTCTACATCGAGTGGACGATCGAACCGGAAAGATTCTTGCTGATCCGGCCTCGTAACCTGCTGCTTGATCAATCCTGAAAAGCCCTTAAGCAGATTTGTCGTGCAGAACCGTCCAGTCCTCAATAGAACAACCGGGATAGGCACTCTTAGGCCGCAGTCCTCATTTCTCCAAAGAGGGTTGTGATTGAGGATAGGATCACCTCCTGTCGGGGTTATCACATGTTGTCTTTCAGTCAATGTCCTGTTTTGCTTTGACTTCTTCTGATTTCAACGAAAGAAGCGAACGAGGATGGTCGGTGTAGAGGCGTTCGACACCAGCGACAAGCATATGCTTCATCATGGTAGTATCGTTGACCGTCCAAGCACCAACTTCAATTCCTGCTGCCTTAATTTTTGCTATTTTTTCCGGGGTGACACCTTCATGATTCAGGACAAGTGACTCAAAGCCATGTTCTTGGGCGATGCGAATGTCTTCATTGATGTTCGTATCGTTACCTCGGTCCCAAAATACATGAATGTTCGGGGCGAGGTGTTTCACTTCAGCCATGTACTTTAGATTCCCGTCGTTAAATCCGACCCAGCGTTCAGCCTTAATCGATTTGATCAGGGCCACAGCCTCGGTAACACAGTCCATTTTAGGCTGGATGGAGACTCGGGTGCGTTTCTGGTTCATGACCAGTAGCAGCACGTCTTTCAACAGCGGGATCCCTGTCTCTTATACACATCTCCGAGCCCACGAGACCGAGGCTGATCTCGT
>CAJXTM010000307.1 GCA_913061385.1 uncultured Rhodopirellula sp.
CGAGATCAGCCTCGGTCTCGTGGGCTCGGAGATGTGTATAAGAGACAGCGTTTTGAAGAGCGATCCGATGAATTAGCAATGTCACTCTGCATTGAGGCTGGCAAACCAATCAATGATGCTCGCGGTGAGGTGACACGTCTGATTGATACGTTCCGGATTGCCTCTGAGGAATCGGTACGGATCAGCGGTGAGGTCATGAACTTGGAGATATCACCCCGCGCCAAGGGCTACCGAGGAATGTTTCAGCGGGTACCAATCGGCCCCTGCTCTTTCATCTCTCCTTTCAACTTTCCATTGAATTTAGCAGCCCACAAAATCGCACCCGCATTGGCCGTGGGGTGCCCTTTCGTGCTCAAGCCAGCCAGTCGGACCCCGATTGGAGCGTTGATGATAGGAGAGATTTTGGCAGAAACCGATCTTCCCGCCGGTGCATTTTCAATTTTACCTTGCAGCCGCGATGGTGCTGACCTATTCACAACTGACGACCGGCTCAAACTTCTCAGTTTTACCGGCTCACCAGAAGTGGGTTGGAAACTGAAAGCCAAGGCTGGCAAGAAACCCGTAGTGCTGGAACTGGGTGGCAATGCAGCCTGTATTGTTGACCACGACACAGATCTCGAGGATGCGGTCGCCCGGCTGGTGATAGGTGCTTTTTATCAGTCTGGACAAAGTTGCATTGGCGTCCAGCGCATCTTGGTTCACGACAGCATTTACGAAACTCTGCGGGACAAACTGGTAGTCGCTACCCAAAAGTTGGTTGCGGGTGACCCCAAGCAGGAAGACACCTTCATTGGTCCCATGATTTCAGAATCTGAAGCTGAGCGTCTTGAGAACTGGATCAAATCGGCGCTTGACGCAGGAGGCCAACTTCTTTGCGGAGGTCAGCGGCAGGGTGCCATGCTTGAAGCCACCCTCCTGGAACAAGTACCAACGGAGGAACCAATTTGTGCCAGCGAAGCATTCGGTCCTGTGGCAGTGTTGAGTCGCTTCAGCTCATTTGACGAGGCTCTGCGAGAAGTCAACAACAGTGAGTTTGGCCTGCAAGCAGGCATTTTCACGCGTGATCTCTACAAGATGCAGAAGGCTTGGGATGAACTGGAAGTGGGTGGCGTTGTGATTGGCGATGTCCCATCGTGGAGAGTCGACAACATGCCTTATGGCGGTGTCAAAGACAGTGGCCTTGGTCGCGAGGGAATTCGCTTTGCCATGGAAGACATGACAGAAATCCGCAACCTTGTGATTCGAACCCCCAACGCTGGCTGATGTTCACTCAAAAGCTTTCGCCTACGAGTTCAAAAGCGGCCAGATGAAACGGCTCACAGGGAACGCGACCAGCACGAACAACGCGGCCTGATCCAGCAGGCGTGTTGCGTGCTCGATCGGCAGCGGACAAATGCCGTATTGATCAGGCGATTGTTTTCAGCACTTTTGCAGCCGCATCAATCGTTTCCTCGATCATAGCCTCAGTGTGCAGCCGGCTGAAGAAAAGCGACTCGAACTGGCTACAAGGCATGTAAACGCCCTCATTAATCAATCCCCAAAAGTAGCGACCAAAGGCCTCTCGGTCACAACGATCAGCACCTTGCCAATCATGAACCGGATCGGGGTTGAAGAACAGAGTTATCATGCTTCCGACCTGCCTTACCTGATGAGGGATCCCCGCTTCAGTCGCAGCATGATCGAGACCTGCGGCCAACTGCTTACCCCGTTCTTCCAGTTGTTCATAAGGAGGATCATCCCGCAACAAACGCAAGGTTGTACTACCAGCGGCGACAGCGACGGGATTACCACTCAACGTGCCGGCCTGAAAAACCTTGCCCGCGGGCAAAACCTGATCCATGATGTCAGCCCGGCCACCGTAGGCTCCCAATGGCATGCCGCCACCGACAATTTTTCCAAGCGTGGTCATATCAGGTCGAATTCCATAACGTTCCTGTGCTCCACCGAAAGCCAGACGGAAACCGGTCATCACCTCGTCAAAGATCAGAATCGCGCCATCTTTCTCGGTTTCGCTTCTCAAACATGCCAGGAATTCAGAAGTCGCTGGGACGCAACCCATATTACCCACAACGGGTTCAAGGATGACTGCTGCGATCTGGCCGGAAAATTCTGCAAACGCTGCAATCACTTCTTCGCAACTATTGTACGACAGCACGATCGTATCCTGGCCCGCACCGGTCGTGACACCGGGTGAATCAGGCACACCAAGCGTGGCAGCAGCACTGCCTGCTGCGACCAGCAGGCTGTCAACGTGGCCATGGTAATTGCCAGCGAATTTGATGATTTTGTCCCGTCCGGTCGCGCCACGTGCCACACGAATTGCACTCATCGTGGCTTCGGTCCCGCTGTTGACCAGACGAACCTTTTCAACACTGTCGACCGCCTCAATGATTTGCTCGGCCAAACCTGACTCAGCTTCCGTCGGAGCGCCGTAACTTGTGCCACGCTGCGCGGCCTGTGTGATCGCCTCAATCACCTCCGGGTGGGCATGTCCCAGAATCATGGGCCCCCAAGAACCGATGTAGTCGAGATACTGCCGACCATCGATATCATACAGATAGGGCCCCTTCGCATGCTCGATAAACAGTGGCGTGCCGCCGACGGCTCCGAAAGCCCGTGCTGGGCTATTGACTCCACCTGGCATCAACTTTCGAGCACGCTCGAATGCAGCCGCACTTCGATCGCCGATGTTGTGAACGGTTGTCTTATTCAAATTGGCCTCTCTCGATAATCAAACAACAGAAAGTTCCGCCCAGCCCGAGGTGTCGCTGGTTCGACGGGTAAAATAGAAGCGGGCAATCCTCCACCCGCTGCAGGAGAAACCGGAGGAGAGGTAGCTTTGAAAACAGGCTAACAGATGACAGCCAGCTGACAAAGTTCTACAAACTGGCCTCTCACTCGCCGACGCTTCGAGGAGACGGCAATGTTGACGTTGTGGGCGGAGGTTCTTGGTTTCCACCGCCCAGAGTCAGAAGCACCCCGGTTAGCACACCTCAACCAACGGCAACGCAGCCAGCAAAACCTAAAAGGTTAGCTGCATGGGCCTCACTGGCCCTGTAATCTCCGGTCCTGTAATCCCCGGCCTCAAGCAGAAGCCGAGTCAAGTGCTTCCTGCAGGGCAGTCTTGGGTCGAACGCCGACAAAACTCTCAACAGGCTCGCCGCCTTTGAAAAGAAGCAGCGTAGGAATGCTGGTGATACCGAAGCGTTGCGCCACGCCTGGGTTATCATCAATATTCACTTTACCAATGCTGACAGATGGATTCTCGCTGGCCAATTCGTCAATCATCGGAGCGATTTGGCGGCACGGGCCACACCAAGGTGCCCAAAAGTCAACAAGGACTGCACCATCAGCCTGCAGCACATCGGCATCGAAATTGTCATCAGTGAATTCTTTTACGGCATCAGAAGCCATCGTCTTCTTTCCTTCATTTACTGGTAAATCGTCGTTCAGGTCACTTTCCTACCTGGCAACGCATCAAGAGACAGCGACAGCCATCACTCGTACTGAGTTCAAGATTGTAAGAACCGCGGCGGCGATGTCAATTTGATGCAAAAACATCCACATCACGAAAACCGCCATCAGAGCCGGTTTTTTTTCGCTATCGGGGATGCAATTCATCTATCTGGGTCACGGTTCGCAACCGGTAATACAAAAAGACTGACGGATTGGCAGGCAAGCCGAGAGTCTCAGCCCAACTCATGCAAGACCTGGGCCAATTGGTCCAGAATCAATGCCGTGGCGCCCCAAATCGGGTGCCCCTGATGGGTGACGACTGGCGTTCGAAAGCGCAACTGATCAACCTCGCCAGTCTCTGCCACCACCCGCTTCACCAAGTGGTGCTGCTTGATCAAGTGGGGCTGCTGGTCGTTCAAATCCGAATTTGGATCTTTCTCTGGAACAGGCTGGTGCCAGACTCTGGAATTCCTGGCGTACCCATCGGTTGCGAGTTGCATCAACCGTGCCAGCGGCAAGCTGATGACCTGCGCGACCTCCACTGGGTCAGGATTCCACGAGTCAGGATGCTCGATGATGGCGACCACGGGATGTACCAGATTGTCACTGGCATAAACATACTGCGGTGAGAGCTGACCACAGGATGCAGTTACTTTTGCATCGACCCCCAGTTCTTCCCGAAACTCTCTGAAAGCTGCTTCAGACATTGTCTCGCCAGCTTCAACACGCCCGCCGGGGAAGCAGACCTGACCTGCATGATGCTGCAGACTCTGAGGCCGCAGTGTCAAAGGAATCACCCATCCCTGCTTGGGACAGTGATACAAAGTTACAGCCACAGCAGCGATCCGTGATTGTGGTCGCGCTGGACCTCGATGCCGGCCATAAGACAGTTCCGGTACCATTCTGGGTCGCGGCAAAGGCATGCCGCCACACAGGCGAGAACTGATTCGTTCAATTGCGGTACGAGAAACCAACATGCATCTGCCTCGTCATCTGCGGATGAATCATGTTTCCATGATTTACAGATGGCTTACATCAATGTTTCAAGCAAACGTCGCAATTTACGCAACTCAACGCGTTGATCCATCTCATCACAAGGTGTCATGTGAACAACCAAGCCACGATCGTACTTGTCGCGTTCAAGCTGCGTGACAATTTTTCCGTAGTCCACTTCACCCTGACCAACGCTGACCTGGAATGCATCCGGCCGTGAATCACGAAGGTGCACATTGCAGACAAACTTGAGAATTTTATCGAGATTTTTTCCGTTCGCACTGCCACAGATATAAACACTCGGGTCGAGCGTAATCCCTAGGCCATCGACGTTGTTGCACAAAACCATCAGAGTGTCAGGATCTTCACTCAGGCAACCTAACTGACTTCGAACGGCAACGCGAATTCCCTCGGTTTCACCGATCGTCACGAGTTGCTGCAGATGCTCCACTTCCTCATTGAAAGGAGTACCATGCTCACCTGAAGGCACAGTGATGTTGACCACTTTAGTGGTCTTGGCGATACGACAGAACTCCTTGAAGTCTTCGTAAAACTGCTCGCCCTTGGTGCCTAATTCAAGGCTGTAACTCGATATATCCAGACGATGAGTATGCCTCAATATCTGAACGGCTCGATCGGGATCCCCAATGAGCTGGCTTGGCTTGAGGGTGCCAGATTCGTGAACCGCTATTTCAACGGCCGCAAATTCAAGATCAGTGAGCACCTCGATGGCCTCTTCGAATTCCATCTCGGGCCAGCACTCAGTTGACGCTGCTACAAACACGTTGTGATCCTTACTTAGCTACCTTGAATCCATCAGACCCTGACAACAGCAACGACCCTACGGTTTTGGGTCACTCCGTTGCACCGAATGATATCCATACCGAATGATATCATTTCCCATCAGACACTCGCCTTGATCTGGGCCGCTGCAATCTCGCCCAAAGGCGCTAAATTGCTAACTCAAGACAGCTTACCGATTTCACCCCCTGTCGCAACAGACCGATCCGGACCATGAATGCATTGCTTTCCAATTTTCAGCAAGACTTTTTGGCTTCGAGGATACCAGCCCTGTTCACTTTCAGTATATGGACGCCATTTTCATAAGGGTGCATTCCCGGGCAACAACTCGATGATCTGGTCGGCAACCTGCTCAATCGTCATGCCAGCAGTATCAACCCGATAATCTGACGCTTCCTGATACCTGTCTCTTATACACATCTGACGCTGCCGACGACTCCTTACGTGTAG
>CAJXTM010000308.1 GCA_913061385.1 uncultured Rhodopirellula sp.
TCGGCAGCGTCAGATGTGTATAAGAGACAGGGCATTGTTTTGTAGGTATCCGATTCATTGCCGTTGTTGCGTTTGACAAGATTTTCAGGATGCTCAAGGCTCTCGACGCTGCGAATCCGGCCGAAATCATCGAAACCCTCAAACGGCATGCCCAGCGGATTCATTTGTTGATGGCACTTCCAGCATTCTGCTTGTCCTGTCACCGACTCCACCCGTTGTCGGAATGTCTTGTGTGGGTCTTCCGGAACTTGTGCGTCGACGGTGATGGGGACATCGGGAACACGTCCTGCCAACAATTTTTCGCGAATCCAGCGGCCACGGCGAATGGGGTCGGTTTGAAAATTTCCTGAATGTGCAACCAGCCACGCGGGGTGAGTCAAAATGCCCTTTCTGCCTGGCATCGGAAAAGGTTGAACAGGCTGATAGTCGAAGTTGTCCTGGGTGCCATAGCCGCCTCGGCCAGGCATTCGTGGAAGACTGTAGATTGGCGAATGCCAGTAGTGATTGCCATGAGCCCATGGGAAGGTTGTGAATGGCTGGTTACCTTTGCCAAAGGTGTGGTCGAAGTGCGTCATCAAGCGGATCAGGCTATTGTCGTGGCGTGCCTTGCTGCGTCCCGTGATACCGCGACGATCAATATGGGTTTTGATCAGTTCTTCGTGTGCCTTCACGACCCCGTCAGGATCATCCTTCCAGTTGGTGTCTTTCAGGGCCTCGTATGCTTTACGCCAACCCTCAATCATACGTTTGCCTGACTCATTATCTCGATTGTGATAGAGAAAAAACTTGTCAGTGGTTAGCAGGGTGTTGAAGACATCTTTATCGGACTCGACAATGCCAGCGACGACGCGGTCTGCCTCGTTCACGAGATGCCCCGGAGTCTGGTTACTGCCACGACCGGGGTTGATGTAAAAACCATCGCTGCGTTTCAGGTCTTTGAAAATTTTGAGTGCCGCAGGATAACCAAAGAACTCACGAAAGAATCGAATGATCCTTGGGTGTGAGGTCAGGCGGGGTGGGATCTTGTCACGACTGCCCCATGCGTGGCCGATTGCTCCGCGAAAATAGGACTCATCGTCCAGTAAACGTGTCACTTCACGGTGGTAATCTGCTTTCGTCAGCAGTTTGCCCGCGTTTGCTGCGTCTCGGAGGGTTTCGTCAGGTCCGCGATCCCCCAGTGCGTATGCGATTGCGAAGCTTGCTTCACGTGGCGTGAGTTTGCGGCGCCCATGCTCATCCGTTTTACCACCCCCGAATTCAATTCGATAAAGAAACTCGGATTCCAGCAAGACACTGACAAGCATTTGTCGTAGACCATTGACGTTTCCGGCAAGTTTGATGGAAGATGCCGTTAATGCAACGTACTTGTCTAGTTCGGATGCACTGGGTGCACGCTGTAATACTCTTTCAAACTGGGTGTTGATGGCGGCAACAATCTCATCCGGCGTAGGTTCGCTGTCCTTGAGGATGATCGTTTCAAATGTTGCCGGTGTGGTTTTGGGATACCACCGATCTTTAGGATTGGGGAAGTTCTTGGGGGTAATTTCTCCCTTCTTGATGCGAGCCGCCACAATCTGCTTTTCCGCGATCCACTTCGCGTTGTCCAACATCACAAGCAGGGTGCCACCACCAAGAGTGCCCAAGTCGTAATCGCGAACGCCGGAATGCTCGGGTAACACAAATGGGTTGGTGACGCCGTAAAAACCGTTTTGTCTCGCATTAGCAAGGTCGCGACCTTCGAGCCCAAACACATTGACAACTCGCTCCTCGAAGATCCGAGGGCTTATGAGCCAACGTCTCACCGGAGTGTAAGCAGCCTCCGGGTTCTGGCTGTTAAAAAGTTCCTGATGGCTGACGTAATTGCCAAAGTCTGGATAGGTCAGCTTCTTGTCAAGTTCCGAGGCATTGTGGTTTCGTAGCGTGGAGCGAATCCAGATTGTTAGAGCCTTGCGATCTTCGGTATTGGGCTGACTAGCGTCTTTGGGCGGCATCAATCCGAAGAACAATTGGTCTTGAGCTTTGTTAAGTAGCTCAAGTTTTGCACCTGCATCAAGTGTCTCAATCCCATCAAGTTCAACCGTTGCTTCGGCGTTGTCGCTGTTGTGGCAGTCAAGGCAATGAGTTGCGAGGATCGCCTGGATGTGTTCGGGGACAACAATCTGGGCCTCTGTTTTGGAGCCAGACGCAGGGTCATTGATCGCACATAGTGACGTTGCATCCAATGTGATTGCCACGATCAACGCGACAGTCGATCGATAAAACACGCTGTGGCTTTTATTTCTGTTGTGCATGGTGTGGAATGATGGCTGTTGCTGTGACTGCGCCGGAATTTCCATTCTAGTGTATCGAACATGGTTTTCAGCGCGGATGCTGCAATTGGTTTCAGTTTCCGGACAGCTTCTGGGTGTTTTGCGTTTCCTGCGTGATCCTCGTGCATGACTTTGCCTGCGAATTCGGCAAGGTCTGTTTGAAAGCGGGCAAGTGGTTGGCAAGGCATAGGATCGACTTGAAGGTGTCGATCGTCGATTGTCGACTGGGGCCTATCGCTTCAAAGACAGACCCAAGCAGACACACCTTGGCTTAAGTCTCGGTCCGATCGCTATCGGACGACAGGGTATGTGTTTGCCATGCCGCGTTAAGCTTTGACAGGTATCTTGTAGATGGCGAGGGCATTAGCAGGCATTCGCAGTTGAATGGGCGTGCTGCCGCTTTCATTTTCTTTGCTTTTTCAATTCATCCAGCAGAAGCTTGCCATCGCTGTTCGCATCGATCGCTTTGAACCGTTTGGTCAGGGCGGGGACGTTGCGACCTTCCGGGGTACCGATGAATTCCTCCAGTGTGATCACTCTGTCTGCATTGCGGTCCCGGTTCTGGAAGAATTGTTCTGGTGACCGGCGTTGCGGTTCCGGTGTGGCAACCTTTTTAGGGGATCTGGTTGTTTCTTTTTGCGGAGCGTCGGAAATTCCAACGCCAGGATACTCCGCGTTGATATTGGAAAAATGTTCGATGAGTTCTGTCTTGAGTGAATCGTAAACCTCGGGTCGTTCTGTCCTTAGGTCATTCTCCTCCGCGATGTCTTGGCTGAGGTCGAAAAGGGAAAGATCGGTGTGCTCCAGTTCGGCAACAAGTGCATTCCAATCTGGGGAGTGGTCTCGCCCGATATTGCTCCAGACTTTGTAGTCTCCCTTACGCAGACCGATGTTGCCCCAGAGTTCAAAGATCATTGTTCGGTCTGCGATTGTTTCCTTCCCGGCGGAACGCATATGCGGAATCAGCGACACACCGCGTACTGGATTTTTGCCATTGGTTTCTGGAACCGAGATCGTGGCAGCGTCCAACAGGGTGGCAAAGAGGTCACAGTGCATCACCTGATCGTTCGAGATCATGCCCTGAGGCAATCGGCTTTGCCAGTTGATCAACAACGGTACGTTTAACCCGCCTTGGTACGTTGACGCTTTGCCTCCTCTCAACGGTCCGTTGTTTCCGGGAAATCTGCCACCGGCTGCGTTTTCATCCATTGTGCAGCCTCCGTTGTCACTCACGAAGACAATCAGGGTGTTTTCGGCAACATCCAGTTTATCCAACAGGGCGACTAATCGGCCGATGTTGTGATCCATGTGTTCAAGAATGGCGACATAGTCGCTACGCAGAAAACTGACTCCCCGGTCGAGTGCTTTGTTGATCCAGGCCTCGGGCGCCGAGGCGGGTTTTGATTTATCGACGCGAAGCGGGCCGTGCACGGCGTTGTAAGCGACGTAGCAGAAGAACGGATCACCGTTGGTGGCGTTCGTCCGAATGAACTTTTCCGCCCAGTCAGTAAACAACTCAGTCGCGTGCCCTTGGGAAGTGCGGTCTGGCTGGCGATTGTGCATGAAGTTGGATCTTCCCGCTTTAATCCAATACGGGTGTGCCCCACGGAGAAAACCGCGAAACTCGTCGAATCCGCGGTCGTTGGGAACTTCGCCCTCGAGTGATCCCATGTGCCATTTTCCGAAGGCGCCGGTTTTGTAACCGGATTCGGAAAGATGCTCCGAAAGCATTTTCACGTCGCGTTTGATCCCACGGTATCCGGGTGATCCGAGCGGTTGTTGACCCGGACCACGCCACATGCCGTTTTCGGATGAATACTGACCAGTGAACATGCAGGCACGCGATGGTCCGCAAAGCGGGACGGTGTGGTAGTTGGGAAAGCGAACGCCCTGAGCGGCTAAGGCTTCCAACGTCGGAAGTCGCACCTCAGTCTTGTCCCAGTTCGATGGTAAATCTCCCCACCCATGATCGTCGGAAACGATGAACAGAATGTTGGGCCGAGCGGGTTGTGATTCCGAGGCTGGGATGACGGCGATTGGTTCTTCCGTGCGAGCGATGTTCTGCATCAACAAGAGCACAGCAATGACGGTTGGCAGTACTTTCAATTCAAAGTTTCCCTGATTATTCGACCACGACTATTTCGCACTTTTCAGTGCAGGTTGATAGATAATATTACATTTCACAAGGCGTCGGTTAAGAACATCCATGATGAACAGCTTATCCTTCCATACCGCCAGACTGGAAATGCTTCCCAGCGGCAGCTCAGGATGCGGATACGCGCTGCCTTTTCCTTTGCAGTCTGCGTTTCCATAACTGCCGAATTCACCCACGAGTTTGCCCGTCTTGGTATCCACAACCTGGACGGTGTGTTTGGTCGCCATGTAGATGTAGCCATTGTCGTCCAACGCCTGATTCACCCGGTGCGTGCTACAAATGCAGTGAGGGTTCGGCGGGATGAAACCCATCCCATGATCACCATCCCAAGGCTGCGACCACAGCGGTTCGCCGCCTGTCGGTGCATACTTCGACAGCGCATAAGACCTCATCGGAGACCGCTTGGGAGCTTTTGCATCGACTCGGTTGACACGCTTTTCGGGAGCTAGCCCGTTGGCGGGAATATGGACGATGTACAAGTAGCCTTCCTTATCAACCTGAATTCCCTTCACGCTGGTAAGATCAATCAACGCTTTGTGTTTCAATTTGCCGGTGGAGTCATAGACGTCGAGTTGCCGGTGCAAGGCATAGTTCGGCAACATCATCCCCAGTTCCCTGTACCGATCCTGCTTGTTCATGTAGTAGATGTTACCTTCACGATCCACGTCCATCCCTGAGTAAACATCCCACCAGCATGTCAATTGCTTCCTGAGGTGCGCTCTTTTGTAGAAACTGCCTTTCACGGGCGTCGCATCGACAAGCAGTTCATGCGTTCCGGTGGACGCGAAGGGAATCGGTTTGCCAGTCCGGTCAAATCGCAGAACGCTGACACCCTCCTCACCGAGTTTCCAGCGGTATACCCTGTCATCCTTTCCGAAGATGGAATCCAGAGACAGAGGTTCCTCTGGATGAGGAAAACCGCGTTCAAGATTAGTGGCGCCCCACGGCGAGATCAGGCCGCTTTCCTCGATATCAATGAAGTACGGATCCCATTTCTTCAAGATGTTTCCCGGCTGATCCAGGCGATAGACGGTGCCAAACTTTTTGTGGCGGTATCTGGCATCGTCTTCGACATAGACGTGCCCCGTTTCAGGATCGATGTTCAGGATGGGCATGCCACTGTCTTGTCGCGGGTTGGACAAGGTTTGGCCATCATCCTGCCATTGCGTTTTCAACGAAAGGTCGTCGCCCTGTCTCTTATACACATCTCCGAGCCCACGAGACCGAGGCTGATCT
>CAJXTM010000309.1 GCA_913061385.1 uncultured Rhodopirellula sp.
GCGTCAGATGTGTATAAGAGACAGGTATTGCGGGCCTTCGAGAAAGTTGAACGCCGCGTAGGTTGCGTGCGGCGCAACCTCCACGATTCCTGTTTCATCATTGTCACCAATCGCAATCCCGGCAACTGCTGTCATGTGGAACTGGCTTGGCCCCCCCGCCATTAACGGGCCAATGGACGTGGCCGCCCGGCAGGAAGACGTTCGGATTGTGGTATCCGATCGGATCGCCAATCCAGTCGCGGTTGGGGTCATCGTAATCGAGCGCGGCGTTGTTGTTACCGGTCAGGTCTGGATGGTTGAAGTTTTGTCGCGAGTCCACGATCGCGACTGTCACACCGTCATCCGTGCTGATTCTCAACGCGGCCTCGGGGTCGATTTCCCATTGCGTGCAACTTGCGGTGGCGTCCAAGTGCCATTGCGCAGGAAAACTGGCATCGGTAACGGTTGCTGGATTCAATGTGCCGGTCGGTTCATTGCGTTCAGAGAACAGAGGTATGATTTCGATAGTGTGTCGCCCCTCCTGGGCGAGTTCCAACAGTTGTTGATGGTTACTCGCTCGATTGAGTTTCACTTCCCAGAGGTGGACACGAATTTTGTCACCGAACGGTCCGTGTCTGGTTGAACCGTCTCGGGTTTGACCTGTCGGAAGAGATCAATCGCCGGGATTCTGTCCTCCGTCACCATCGCCCAAGAAGAAACATCCTGAAGATCATCGCGTGTGAAGTGAGTTAAATCTCGCCCATCTTCGATCCAATTTTGGACCAAGGAACTAAGTATCGCATATCAGGGGCCCTCGCGATGTCCGGCATTGGGTCGAACATTGGGTCGAACATTGGGTCGAACATTGGGTCGAACATTGGGTCGGCCTTCATGGAAACTGTGGCTGCTGGCATACGAGCACTGTCAGACCGCTTTCCTCATGTCCCCCCGAACCGGTGTGAATGAGGAATTCGTGTGATGCATTGATTGCATCTGGAAGTGAAAAAGCGGTTGTCAACATTTATTGAGGTTCAAGGTTTTGCAATTTCACGCTGCGGCGACTGATGCGTTTCTGCTGAGTTTTTCCGCGATTCCTGAATCGTGACATGTTGCTTTTTCCAATGGACCCAGGTTTTTGTTTTGAAGGAACTTCTGCACCCCGGTTCGCAAATACAAACAGCAAACGCGGTGATGTCGGCCGAAAAGGTATTCCCTGAAGCGGTACGTTTGTCCTTCCAACGAATGGCAGGATCGTGGGCTTCATGGGAGGCGGCATTGCAGAGAGTAGCTGCCGTCTGGGACCGGTTGCAAAGCGTTCGAAACTCAATTCGTAACGAACAAAAGCAATTTTGATTCGGCGAAGCTGTGCGGCCCTGTCATTCTTGACCCTGGCATGAAGAAATATGAAACGGCTTCAACTGGGCTCAATTGTGTGCACCTGAAGTCAAAATATTCGCGTTGGTTCGTGCCCTGCACACGCAAAAGAGAACGACGAGAAGGAGATACAAAAGCGGGTACATCTTCTGGGTTTTGATTGAATTCATTCGTGATGGTGTTTGGAGCGGCCGAATGGAAAGCGATTTAGCGAACAGGCACGTACGGTTTGATGTTGCCCGTCTCAACTCACGATTTCTGTCTCATTCTGATTCACATCGCTCGTTTGTTCGCTCACAAGCAGCGTCAATCGCATCACCAGAAGGATTGGCACGCCGTTTGCCACTCAACACCTTTGCTTTTCTACTCCATTCTCCTTCTCGAGTGACCAAATGTTGTATGTCTTTACGCCGCCAAAGTGCGTGGCAATCCTCGCTTTGACGTTCATTGGAATCGCAAGCCAGAAACAGGTTACGGCCGCGCCTCCGGAATTAATCAACCTGTATTTCGCCGAACAAAACCGAAGTCATTGTGATCATCTGGTCGTCGCGATCCTGCAGGGCCCTCTCCCTTTCATTAAGAACCTGCCCAAAGCAGGTCAGGTCGTCAACATCTTTCCACCGGGAAATGACGGTACGCGGACCGACACCGGTGGCGGAACGGGATCGGGTGATTCAAGGTCACTGGCCATCAGCCACACAAGTGCGCGGTCCAACCGACCAAGTTCCACCGACACCGATAAAGGTGATCCCGCCCAGAAGTCGGACGTCGTCCAATGCGAGCATTGTGGTGCGTCCTGCACCGAACCTTGCCGCTGTAAGCCTTCCGGGATCGGACTGATCTTTGGAGCCAACAACGACCAAGTTGGAATGATGCAGTATGAAGAGGACTTCACTTACATGACCTACAAAACGTCCTATGGCATGCGGGCGGTTACCCTCGTTTCGATGGGACCCGGGTCAAATCAAACGCTGGCCATCGCCAAAGGCTGGAAATGTGAGGACGATTGCCACCAAGAAAACCAGCAAAGGCCGACGGGGTCCGTTGATCCTAACCCCTGGTCCGAGGTTGGCGTCGCCCATAACCGAACATTGGACTACCTGACCCCCGACGTCAATCTGACGTTGTTGAACCTACGGCAAGGCAATGACAAAGTGGTCCGCAAGAAGCCGGGCCGAACTAGCTTTGCCAACATCACACTCAAACGAGCCCGTCAGGCTGGTCCCTCTGACGAACTGGTCTATCTCAACAGTTGTCTGTTCATGTCCCATATCTACCGTGCCCCTGCCGACCAGTTCCTGATGCCCAACGAAGTGTTATCCGATGGCGCGAACATTGCCGAAGATGGTTACCGTTACTATCAGGACGTCCAAAAACGGATATCAGCCATAGGCCCGGTAAGAAGGGCTTTCCAGCAACTCGAAGAGACCATCCTGTTAAGTCCTGATCTCACTGCTTTTAACCGATCCGTTGACCGACAGGTCATCGAGACGCTTCAATCCCGTGAATTGAGCGGCGAGGAAAGGTCACTGGTTCTTGGTTCGCTCTCGCTTGGCAAAGGAACGGTTGCCTACTGGAATGCCCATGACGACATTTTTGACGGGGACATCATCGAGCGTGGCAACGGAAAATTCTGGGCAGACCTCGGAGGATTTGCCGCCGGCTTTACGGGTGCCCTGGTTTACAACAACAACAATGGCGGCGCTAGCGACGTGAATCCTTTCGCCACGGGTGGTGCACTCGGTAGTTTTGCGTCTTCCCTGTGCGATAAAGATGAGGAAACAAGCAATTAGCAAGCACTCCAACAATATCTTGGCTGAATACTGAATACTGAGGAATCCAAAGGCAGACCTTGGCAAGCCTGGGGTCTGCCTCGTTTTATTCCGCGATGCTGCCCACGATTTAACCAACGGCTGACAAGTGCCCCCGGTTGATCGCGGTGCCACGTTTGTCCCGCCCCATCGCTCTGCAACATGCAGGCACGTGATTATCGAGCGGGCCTTGCGAGGGCACTAAGGCGACCTCGCAAGGTTCCGCTGAGGTGTTCTGCCGCGTGCATCATGCATGCCAACCAGATTTCTTATAACACTCTCAAGTCACAGTCGCGTGGTCCAACAGTAACAAAACATGCGTGGTTCCAGCACTGGGGAAAATTGCACTCTTTGCGACACAACAACTCAACCCACTGGAACAACCCCGGTCATGAACTGCTGGACAACTTGACAGGGAAGGCGACCAACGATGCCTACATCCGGTGATTACACAACGTGGCGACAAGCTGGTCCACTGTGTGACGTTTCTGAGAAACTGTAAAACGCGTTGCCGGGCACTATGCCCAGCAAAGATTCTGTCACTCACAATGATGCAGATCTATGGGGGAGAGGTCACTCCGGATCACAACTAGGTGATGAACCAACTCAAAGGATGGCAATACCCTGACATGACGTTCGGGTTGCCTGAGGATTTGATTGTCTTGAATACCACCTAACACCCAGCGGTCTGGGCGCCGATAAGAAAACAGAACAAAACTTCGTCTCACCGGTTAATCAGCTTTTTGAGCAACACGCGATTCGAATCGGAATCGAAGGTTAGCAAGTGGGTGACCAGTGGCGTTGGGGCGTGGGCTAGGCGGTTGCAACTTCACGACGGCGTCGTCGAATGCCTGCGATACCAACGACGCCTAGCAAACCCATTGCGATAACAGAGGACGGTTCGGGTACGAGTGCGTTGCCTCCCGCTACGGTTAGTACTGAGCTAATTCCGTAGAACTGGAATGATCCATTATTAGCGAAATTGTCTACAAACTGCATCCACTGTGCGTTTTTCTCGTAACCTAGCGCGATTGTTGCGTTTGCGTATTCCAAATGCGGGTCCGTGTTTCCCAGTGGTGCGATAGACGCGGTGCCACCGGGCTCCGTACCCGTCCACATTATTCCACTTGCCCTCTCCCCTGTTTCATCATATTTCACTGCAAAGGTTAAATCGGCACTTGCTGTTGACCAGAGGTGACTGTACGTGCTTGCAACTAACTGACCTTGGAGATTATAAATCGGAACGCTCGTGGCTTGCGCCGTTGTTCCTGTGTTGTCAATAGCGTCGACTGTTGGCGTAGACGCTATCGCTTTCCAATCAGACGCGATTGCATTGTCCCCGAAGCCATCGACAAAGGTATTATAGTCCTCTATGGTCGCCGACTGTGCCGTCTTTGTGCCGCTCGTGATGAACACCAGTCGGTATTGATCGCCCGGGTCAAGCCCCGCGGGGGTCGTAACGAAATCCGCATACGCCTCTTGGTAGAACAACATGGTCGCAAAGGCAAACGCAACCTTTGCCAAACGAGCATGGGGGAGTTGGTTCATCGTTTGTTCTTTTCGGAGATGCGGCGTTTAGACCGCTCTCGCGGGAATTCGGATGTTGCTCAGTTGAGGCTAGGTTAACACGGCGGCGGGAAAATACAAGCTGATCCGTGATGAACGCGTTTTATCTCCCATCCAACCGCGTCGCTTCCTTTCGTCATCCCCCCGTCTAGCTAACAATCGCCCCCCGCTTTGAGGCGGTGCACACCCCCCGTCTGATATATAAGAGGGGACCCGACGGATCCCTGAGATGCCAAATCGCGTGTCAGATTGAACATCTCTTAGCTTTACCTCTGAATCCGTAACGCCCTTGCCTCGGGGATTTATCGCACGTGAGGCTCCTTGGTTCTGTTTGGGGCAACTGCATTCACAGCAAGAAGCAGACCTGACTTCTGAATTTGAGCCGATTTTTAAGGAAGTTATCAGCATCTCAAAAGCGGTTACAGCGTACCTGCAACTCATAAAGACATCACTGCGACACCAACGTACCTGTCTAGGTGCCGCAGAAAATTGCTTTGCCTCTCGGCGTGCGCGTTCTTTCCTAGTCTGCCAGTACAATCTTGTTTTCGTGATATCCGTACTCAGCGAATGGAACGCCAAAGAGGGTGCCGCTGGGGTGTTCTTTACTGTTCAGTCAATTGTCGGATACGGTACACGTCATAGGTAGCAGAAGCCGGCCCGATTGATTGATAGCCGATAGGTTGGACAAACTTGTTGACGACGCCGTGGACTGCTTTGTGCTTCCGAGGACGTTGCCGGTCGGCGAGTTTCCAGATGCACATTCTGTCACCCCGCGGCACCTGCCACGGCTTTGAAATTCCGTTGCCCCGTCTCGCAAACGAGGTGCATTGGTGAGGGATGTGCGGCTGCATTCGGCTGATTCTGTATCGCTGCAACTGGCGGACTTTGTGTTCCACAAGTTACCGGGCTGTCTCTTATACACATCTCCGAGCCCACGAGACCGAGGCTGATCTCG
>CAJXTM010000310.1 GCA_913061385.1 uncultured Rhodopirellula sp.
CAGCCTCGGTCTCGTGGGCTCGGAGATGTGTATAAGAGACAGGTACCGGGCGTGCTGCTGGAATTGCAGCGTCTTCTTGAATGAACCAGCTGAAACGAGCAGCGGTCTTGGCACTGACGGTCGAGAAACCTTAGATTGGAGATGCCTCTTCCGATTGGAATTGCGACCACCGAGCCATCTATCAGCGCCGGAACTATGCCAGATTTGATTGCCCAAGGCCCAAAGAGTGAACATCGCTGGCGACGTGAATTGCCCGCGATAACCCGAGGTACTGGTGTATTGCTTGGTCGTGCTGAGGCTGATTGGAATGTGCCGTGGGATAAGAAAATCTCACGCGCTCATGTTCGCCTGACGCCGTCCACCGATAATCGCGTTGAGGTTTGTTGTGAGGTGACAGCCCGCAATCCGGTCTTTTTTCGCGGGAAAAAAACAGGCCGCTTCACTCTCGTGCCTGGTGAGCATTTTGTCATTGGAAGTACAACGTTCACGTTGGCAAATCGGCCGGGTGCGTCTGATTCCACCAGTGATATCGATCTGACCGAGCATGAGTTTGATCATGCCATGTTGCGACGACGGAATTTTCGTGATGCAGCAGGTAGAATTGAAATGTTGAGCCGTCTGCCAGATCTGATCACCAGCAGCAGCAGTGATGAGGAATTGTTGGTTCGCGTGACGAGTGTTTTGCTGCAGGCTACGCCGGCAGCGTCAGCAGTAGCGATCGCATCGGCTGATGCGAATGACCATCGGGACGTAGGCAGCGGTTTTGAAATTCTGCATTATGACAGTCGGGTGCCCGAGAAGGATGAGCCGGCTGTAAGCACACGATTGGTGAGAAAGGCGATCGAACGTCGTGAGAGTGTATTGCATCTGTGGTCAGCGGCATCAGCGGAAACCAACGCATTCACGTCCAGTGACGAAGCAGATTGGGCGTTTTGTGTCCCGCTTCGTAGCGAAGCCTGCATGGGGTGGGCCATCTATGTGACCGGACAGTTGTTGCCAGACGAAAGTGGGCGGCTGGAGCAGTCGTTAAAAGCGGCCCCCGACACCTTGGAGGATGATGTTAAGTTCGCTGAATTGGTAGGAACAATGATTGCCAATTTGCGTCAGAGCCGCAGGCTGGAACGCAGGCAAGCTGCCATGAGGCGATTCTTTGCTCCAGTTGTCATGGAGGCGCTTGCCGGAAGAGATACCAACGAAGTGCTGGCACCTCGCGAAGCAAATTTGGCCGTTATGTTTTGCGATCTCAGAGGTTTCAGCAAACGAAGTGAGCGTGATGCCGATCAACTATTGGAGCTGCTCGCTAGGGTAAGCGATGCACTGGGGATCATGACTCGGCACATTCTTGATACCGATGGCGTCATCGGTGATTTTCATGGTGATGCTGCGATGGGCTTTTGGGGTTGGCCCTTTGAGCAGCAGGATGCTGCCCTTCGCGCAGCGGAGGCAGCATCACGCATCGTGACGGACAGTACGCAAGTGCTCGCAGACAATAATTTCCGATTCGGAATTGGGATTGCGACAGGCCGAGCTGTGGCTGGACAGATCGGAACGGTAGATCAGGTCAAAGTCACTGCCTTTGGGCCAGTCGTTAATCTTGCAAGTCGTCTGGAAGGTTTGACCAAATTGTTTGGAGCGAAAGTCATCATTGACTATGATACGGCCGCTGCACTGAAAGCATCGAGTGATCACCAGTTTCAACTCAGGAGATTGGCGCTGGTCAGGCCAGCGGGGCTTGAAAAAGAGATCGAAGCCTGGGAACTACTTGAGTCGCCAAAGCCCCATGTTCAGGTCTTGAGTTCGGAACAAATTGCCTCGTACGAGGCGAGTCTCGATGCCATGATTGGTGGTGACTGGAGTGAAGCTTATGATCTTTTGCAAGCCATTCCAGCTTGGGATCGACCCAAAGATGTCTTGCTGTCGATCATTCTTCGCAACAACCGCGTGCCACCTGATGACTGGGATGGCGTGATTAAAATGCCTAAACTGTGAGCAGATTGTTTCCTTCAAATTCAAGTGAATTTCATGCCCCCAACATCCCAGTCGCACGAATTGACGCCGCTGGTTTGGGTGGGGTTGGCCATCGCTGGTCTTACCCTCGCCATCGATGCGTTGAGTGAGCAAACTACGATTGAGATGCTTGCTACACGTGAAGGTGAGAAGCAAGTCATCATTCGTTCCCAAAACCAAATGCATCAATTTCCGCTATTGGGAGTCCAAGTCTCCTTGTTACCGGGGTGGTCTTACTTAGCAGTCAGTGAGGATCCGCTGGCCGATCGCCCTGCCTTTGTGCATGAGGCATCCAATTGTTTGGTGCGGTTGCAACCCGATGTGTTTGGCGAATGGCCACCTGAGGGGTTGGCAAAAGAACCGGTGTCAGGGAAACACCCCACCGGCGACCTGGAGTGGGTACGCGCCGATCACCTGCGACTTGGGAAACTTCAATGGGCAGAATTTGGCTTGATCATTGTTGCGATCCAGCATGATTCCAAGGCAGAATTGAATGATACGATCAATGAATTCTGTACTGGAATTGGTCGCATAGGCACTGAAGAGTAAGAAACCTCGTAATTAATCGAGTTGCCAAACGATCTGATCCAGCTGCGAAAAGGCTGGTTAACACCTGTTTACACGGTTTTTCGTGATTTCAATCGTTGGCAGCGGAGCCTCAGTTGAGCTCAGAGGGTAGGTGTACCCACGAAACTGCGGTGGATTTGAACGCAGAATATGCTTAGTCTACCTAGACTGCCTGAACGGCGGTTTTTATGCACGCTCCACCTTTTCGCGTTTTTAGCATGTCACGATTTGGATTTTTGACCACGTTGGTTTGTCTTTTCCTTTGGACTCCTGCTGCCACTTATGGGCAATTCAGCGAGCAAGATCGGGATCGACTGATAGAAACCATCGACTCGATCGAAGCAACCTTCGACTCTGAAAGGCTGCCTGATGTCGATGCTGCCAAGGCAGACTTGGTTGGCAAGGTTGCGGCCGTTGAGCAGTACTTCCGCCGGGCGACGGATGCAGATAATCGCGACGCATGGCTTGAGTTTCTCGATCTAGAACCACTCTCCAATGCGATTCAATCCTCTTCCGCAGATTCTGTGGTGATGGTTGAGGCAAAGAAACTGCGTGATCGGCTGATCGGAATGACCCCAGGTTTAGAGCTGAACGTGGTTCGCAACCTGCGGGAGTCGGCGCTGCATCTTTCTCAGGCAATCAGTCTGGACACCACCAAGGGAAAGCGAGTTGTCGCATCGTTAGCAGCATTGAAGAAAATGCTCAGCCAGATCAAGAAGACGCCTACAACCGATCAATTTGCACAGATTGGTTTTTTTGTAGGGACGATCGAGTCGTCTGGACAGGGCGACGATTTGGTGCGTGCGTTTCGTGAAGTATTTGGCAAGCCAAACGTAGCTTTACTTGTTGGAAAACCGTTGTTGCAAAAAGCGGTTGATAGGGAACTCACGCGTGAGGAGCCGGTTCGGCAGACGATTCTTGGAACGCGAATCGTGGGAAAAGCCACCATGACTGGCACCGTTAGCGCAAACTTGGTGCCATCCACTGATAGTGCCAAGATCGAAATAGGATTCAAAGCGAAATTTGCGAGTGACAATACTGGCTACAACGGCCCGGTGAGAGTGTTAACCACTGGCACGGGTGAGATTGACTTGGCAAGGACGCTTAACATCGATTCCTCTGGTTTCCATCTGTCTGGTAACAAGACGGATGTTGAGTTGAATACAACCATTAACGCGATTTGTCACAAGATGGAGCTTGTTCGCAAGCTGGCGTGGAAGGCAGCACGTCGGCAGAAACCCAAGGCAGACCGTATTGCTACGCAGCGTTTGAAGCGGCAGATCAGCCAGCAGTTTGAGGACGAGGCCCGTAATTTGAATCTTGATTCCCAGTCAGGATTTCTCGATGAGAGCGGAACCAATTTAAAACGATTGTCTCTCCCAGCACCCATCCAGGCGTGGTCGTCGAGTGAGCAAGTTCTCGCCATCGATTCTCTCTTTCGAGCAGACCACCAACTGGGGTCAGTGGACCCTCGCCCAGCGGTCGGGGAAACGTTTGATGTGGCTCTCCAAATTCATGAGTCAGCAGTTGAAAATGCCTGTGCAACAGTATTGGCAGGCCGGACGATGAATGAGAAAAAGCTCGATGAGTTATTGGGGAAAATTGGTAGAGGAGCGGAAGAGGCTGCTGCTGATGTGGCCACGGAAAAAGACGGCGAATCAGCCGATGAAGAACCGTTCGAGATCGTGTTTTCTCCGTTGAGGCCGATTGTATTTGAGGCCAGAGATCAGACTGTTCGCGTTGGCGTTCGAGGTCGACGTTTCACCAAAGGGACAAGAGTTTTGCAAAAAGCTCTCGAAGTGACCGCTACCTACAAACCGAGCAAACTGGAAGACGGGACCGTAGTGCTTAAGCGGGATGGAAAAGTTCAAGTGGACTTTGGTGGAAATAAACTGTCCATCAGCGAAGCAGGTATGAAACCCGTCATCGAAAAATCATTTGGAAAAGTCTTTCCAGATGTCATTCTGGAGCGGGTCATTAAAATCGCAGAAGATGCCGAAATGGAATCGCTGCGAGGAATGGAATTTCGGCCCGGTCTGATTCAGGCTGATGGCGGATGGCTTACCATTGCAATTCGCTAGCATGACCTTTTGTTAGGGTCGGATCAAAGAAAATCAGCAACCCTGTATACCGAGGTGTTCTTGTGCAATACCGGCACGTGTTCGCTTTTTGTTTCTGGATAATTTCACTGACGAGTTTGGCCGCTGAACCAGAGGTTTGGCGTGATTTAGAATACGCCACGGTGGATGGTCAGGCGTTGCTGCTTGATTTGTATCTTCCGGCCTCGGAAAACGCGCGTGAGCGAGCCGGCATCCGGCGTGGCGATGGCATTCCTTGCGTGGTGTTTGTTCACGGCGGTGGATGGAAAGCAGGAGACAAACAGTCTGCAAAGCAGAACGCGGCATGGCTTGCAGATCATGGGTTTGCCGTTGCCAGTATTAACTACCGTTTGACTGACGTTGCTCAGTGGCCTGCTCAGATAAATGACTGCTATGAGGCAGTACGCTGGGTGCGAAGGCAGTCAAGTGAGTATGGAATCGATCCGGATCGGATTGGTGCCTTTGGTACATCTGCGGGGGCACATCTTGTCGCTTTAATGGGAACCCGTCTCTACCCGGGTGAGGAAACCGTTTCCAGTCGTGTGCAGGCAGTTTGCGATTGGTTCGGCCCCTCTGAACTGATGACGATGCCGCCGAATAATGTGGGGGATGGTCGGACAGCCGAAGATGTTGCGCAGTCCAACGGAGCTAAATTACTTGGCGCAACGGTTCGTGAAGTGCCTGAATTGGCAGCAGATGCGAGTGCCATTGATCATGTCAGTAGTAATGCAGCAGCTTTCTTGATCATGCACGGTGACCAGGATCCAGGAGTACCGATTTTACAAAGCACACGTTTGCACCGAAAACTGGTTGCCAGTGGAGCGTTATCAACACTGCATGTTGTGAAGGATGGAAAGCACGGGGGTCTGCTGTTTCGTACGGCAGATGTCCGACAACGCGTTCTCGCTTTTTTTCAAAGCAGCCTGATGAAAAATTGGAATCAGGGAAGCGGACCGAATGCCAAATTTCAGGTCTGTCTCTTATACACATCTCCGAGCCCACGAGA
>CAJXTM010000311.1 GCA_913061385.1 uncultured Rhodopirellula sp.
GATCTACACGTAAGGAGTCGTCGGCAGCGTCAGATGTGTATAAGAGACAGGAGTTCATCACCTAGGTTGTAAGCGGTATCAGTGGCTCCTCCAATCGTCAGCGATGTAGAGCCGTCATGGATCAAAGACGCAGCCACCTGAGGAGTTTGTGCACCAGTAGTCTCCGTAGATGCTGCGATCCCAATCCGGAAGTCCTCGGTGTTATTACCGACGGAATTGGTCATCGAGAAATCATTCAGAGTGATGATGACCTCGTCACCAATTTCGGGGCGGAATGCGCCGAATCGTTGTGCGCGAGCGAATACACCCGCGGTGCTCGTAACAACCACACTTCCACTTGCTATCTGAAAAGGGTTCTGACTACCCCAGTTACCTTGACCATTAAGATTGCCATCGGTGAAGCCGCTGAACGAGTCTGAAAAGATAAGGCCTGCATTGGCGGTTGTCGAAAAAGAGGCTAACACGATGCAGGTGATGATTTTTATGTTCATGGAACCTTCTTTATCCATTTTGAGAGTGGGAGCCTTCTCTGAACGCCTTATCTTTTCTGCTTACTCAATCTTCCTTCTCTGATTGCTCTGGGAGTAATCCATTGCTCTGGGAATGGCTCCCAACAGCAAAATCGTTAATTGATTTGTTTTTGGAAATCCAGAAAAATCCATTGAAACTTTTTTTATTATTGTAACGCTCATAGAGAGCAGCGTGGTGCAGTATCCTACGAAGACCAAACAGACAACGCTCCTCTGACCTCCCCCCATCGAATTGCACCACAGTGAGTGAGAGAATCTTGATCGGGCGAACTGCCCGGAAAGGACTTTCAGAATGCCTCAGAAACGTCACACAGTGGATCAGATCGTTGCCAAGCTGCGTAAAGCGGATGTGGAGCTCGGTAAGGGCAAAAAGGTGCCCGAAAGTTACAAGCTGCTAGAAGTCGTTACTCAAAGTCCCTGAGCAGACCGATTATCGCTGGCGGCAGAAGTAGGGTGGCATGAAGCCAGAGATGGCCAAGCAACTGAAGGCTCTTGAGAGAGAAAACGTACGGCTCAAGAAGATGGTTGCCGAGCAGGCTCTCGATAGGGAGATCCTCAAGGAGGCCGCCAAGGGAAACTTATAAGCCGTGAACGTCGTCGACGCACAGTGTCCACCGTGCGTAGCCGTTTGGGCCTGAAAGAGTCTCGAAGCGGCGTGCGTGCCGCGTTCTGGGGCAACCAGGCAACACCCAGCGATATCAGTCGCATCGGGCGGACGATGAACCGAGCTTACTGCACGAGATGCGTTTACTGGCTCGTCAACGGCCTGGTTTCGGCTCCAGACGCATTTTTCGGTTGCTGACGCAGCGAGGCTGGACGTTGAACGAGAAACGGGTCCATCGACTTTGGCAGCGAGAGCATATGCAAGTCCTAAGAAAATAACATCGCAAGCGACGCTTTCCTGGCGGAAGTGAGAATGGTTGCGTGCGTCACCGTGCCCGCTACAAAAATCATGTGTGGTCGTCTGACTTTGTGACGGATCGGACCGAGGACGGTCGCCAACTTCGGTTGCTGGTGGTGATCGACGAGTACACGCGTGAATGCCTGCCGATCGAAGTGGGGCGTTCGTTTACCGCTCAAGACGTGATGGGAGTCTTGCAGTACCTGTTCGCCGTGCGTGGCATGCCCGAACACATTCGCAGCGATAATGGTCCACAGTTCGTATCCAGATTAATTTGCCGTTGGCTGAAAGAAGCTGCTGTCAAAACGTTGTTCATCGCCAAAGCAGCCCATGGGAAAATGGCTCTATCGAGTCGGTCAATGGCACGCTTCGCGATGAGCTTCTAAACCGTGAAATCTTCTTGAGCTTCGAGGAAGCTTGCTGGGTGATTGACCGCTGGCGACTCGACTACAACCATCACCGCATCCACAGTTCATTGGAGCATCAAACCCCTGCCGCGGATGCGGCCGGTTGTGTTCTTCCGGCTTCGCCTCAGCCTCCAGAATACAGCCGCATGACCAGCCCCAATCCTCTCACTCAATCTGGTGCGGAGACTGAGCGGTAGTCGCTTTGCGATTGCGATGGTGGGATGTTCCGAAAGCAAGCCGCAGATTAAAAAATCAGCGTGCGCCGGATACCGTCGTTTTAGCCCGCAAGAATTCCGATCAGAAAACATCGGAAAGCCAATTTGAAAATATCAAATCGCTAGTTGGGGATTGGTAAATCACTGGCGGGAACTAATTGGGCAAGCAGTTGGAACCTGAGCTGGATGTCCCGTTTTTGAGCTACACGATCAGTGCCGCAGCACATTGTGTGATTGAAAAGCTTTGGCCGGTCAACCCAAAGAGATGACCACCGTTCATTACGTCGACAACGGGCAACTAGCAATGGACCAGTATTCCAGTCTCGGAAAGCGACCCTCGATGGTCGCAATCCCAGACGAGGGTGAGGAGATCATTTTCAGACTCGTGTCCGTGGGGAACATGCCCGACCCCAACGAACTTCACATCTCTTTCCACTCTCGTAAGTTCAACGAAGTTGATCAGTTAATTGCACTCTGGGCAGCGACTCGAGATCAAGCACCCGCCAGTAGTTCGGTGTTCCGAGTTCAATGAAAATGACGAGGGCTGAACTTGTGATCACGTCGTTCATTCTTGAGTGCAAGCAACCGAAGATCTAGCTTGTGAGCGAATACGATCCAATACCTCGGGGCAGAGCGAACGTGTGGCACTGCGATCAGTGTAGTGCGGGTCGCAGTCAAAAGCGTGCATAACAATCGGAACTGCTTTGCGATTGTTTGGTGGGTGAAAAAATTTGGGTCGGTTGCTAAGGGTTTTTAAGTCCAGTGCTCTCGGTTTCGTGGCTTCAGATAACCAGTCTTTTACTTTGCTTTCCGTGTTTAAAAAACTGCATAATAGGTTCGGTTGATACTGCCAGAAATGGCATGGTGGTTCGATTTCTATCGGTTGCACTGTTGTTTTGGGGGGGCTCGCTTTCGCGAGTAGCCCCTTCTTTGGGTATACACGCGTAACTCCTGCGAATGGTACTGACGGGGTCGGAGGGTGGGTGCGTTAGCCAACCCGTCCCCATTTCCTGTCCTCGATGTCTGCCCGCACGACTGTTGTTCGATCGCTGGCCGATAAACCTCACATGTTCATGTGCAGTAAAATGTCGATGCCGTCGCCCACTTAGATGAGTTATAGTGCCGTGGGCAAGAATGCCTACTGATTAAGAACCCTGTTTGCGGTGGCGACAAAAATGAAGATAAAGTGTCCTGCATGCGAAGCCGTATTGAGTATTTCCGTGGATACGGCAGGCAAAATAGTGAAGTGCCCTTGTGGAAGACAGTTGCGTGTCCCGGCCAAACTCGCAAATACGGGTGGGGAGGAGCTTGGAGCACCGTTTCCAAATTCGCCAACTGGCACTGTGGTCGATTCGAATCTGGGCCCGAAAGATCGGACGCAGGGAGGTACGGAATCGAATAACTTCGATGACTCGCCCAACCCTTTTGCACAGCCACAACCGTATGCACCACCAGCATCGGGTAGCACTGTAAATTCAGCCAACTTGCAGTATCCAGTGCCCGGAACTGTCAGCCCCGTTGCGATTATTTCGTTGGTTTTGGGAATCCTGTCATTGACGATGGGGTGCTGCTGTTGGTTGCACATTCCCCTCGGAATTGGTGCGGTTGTAACGGGAGGATTTGGTATCAGCTTCGCGAAGCAGGGAAGAGGAGGTAAGGGCTTGGCGATTGCCGGATTGGTCTGTGGGCTGATAGCCCTGATTGGTTACACGACTCTGCTTTTAATCGGAGTCGCAATGAATCTTCAAAATGGTGGTTTCAATCCTTAGAAATTGTACGGTTGACACTTGGTTTAGCGAACTGCCTCGGACGCGAGACGCTCCTATGCAGAGCGATTCAGTGGCTGCCGAACCAGGGTTGCGGCGATGCGTTTGCGGTGAGGTCTATGGTGCGAAAGGTGGATGGTACGGAAAACAGACCGAACGTCACCCGATGAGGACTGATCTGTAATGACAGAACTCTAGCGTGATAGGGGAATATTTCACTTTAACACCAGCGTTGGGGATCTGCGAGTAGAAGCGATTGATTAGGTGAACACACTAGTGTCGTTCTTTGCGTCCTGCAGTTTGCGCAGCAATGCCGAAGGGGCAGTTCTGAATCGGGTTCATAATATGTCTTCCATCTGTCGAAGTATTTCTTCATTGGCGGAGGTCATTTGATTGACCTGTTCCAGATCGGGGTTTTCAAGTTCGTCGAGTAGGCCGCGGCGGCGTGCCTTGTTACGTTGATAAGCCCCACAGAGATGGAACCCGATGCAGCCTGGGTTGGTGAAAAGTCCTCGGAGTGTCTTGCTGTACCAGGCACCATTGTTGGGCTTGAATCCACCTTTTTCCTTCACTCGCAGACCCGCAGCATCAGCGAGAAGCACCGGTTTCCCTGTTTTTTTGTGCCAGTATTTGAGATGTGTCACGGGATCGCGGAAGTCTTGAAAAGACAGCACGTCAACAAACGGAAGTGCTTCCTCAATGACCTCCATGGGCAGCAGCGAGTTTGCTTCGTAGCGGTCACCAAGTAGCAAGTGATGCTTGTCGTGTCGGCGAATGGCGTCATGTATGGTCTGGTAATAGACTCGTGCAAGTTCACGTAGTTTTTTGCGACCAGCCTCTGTATTTAACTGGTCGGGATCAAAAATGGCGCCTCGCCATTCATTCGCTTCGCGACTGTGCACCCAAGTGGGGCAATCGCTGTAAAAGTACCCGATCAGGTTGGGGTCGGTGCTAAGTTCGGCGCAATGAGAACGTGCGACATAGTCGCACCAATCTTTCCAGTCGGCACTCTGGAAATCGTAGTGGACGGTGTGCTTTTCCCACTGGTGCGATTCGGTGAATGGAAGCAGGTGGCAGTAGGGCATGTTGAGAGCACGGTACTCATCCACCGTGAACGGGCGAGAGTGCTGCCATTGCTTCACGGTCACCTCCTGAACCCAGCCGGCCGTATTGAATCCCCAGCGTTTTAGGTTCGGAGCAACGGACTCTTTGATCCACTTGATGGTGCTTCCATCGTATTTGTTTTGCCACAATTCGATGTTTTCCGGGTAGCGAAGGCTAGCCGGATCAATGTGGTTGAGCCCTAACGTAAAGAACGGTATCCCAGCAGGTGTAATCAACCACCAGTGACCCTTTCGCCTGTCCAAGGTGAAGTATCCATCTGGCTTGAACTGGGTGGTTTTTGAAGCGTTTGTGCGGGGAAACTGAGCCAGTGATGTGGTTGCGATTCCGGAAGCAACAGCGATCGTGCTTTGTAGGAAACGCCGCCTGTAGGGTTGGTTATTCACGATTTAAACTCTACCCGGAGTAGCTGCTGAGGTGCACGCCGAACCCAACTGTTGTCTCTCTTGATAGGTGAGCCGTTGAACATCGTGCCGATTGTCGTCTGCGAGTGATAGGGGCAATCAGTTTTGTGAGAGACGTCAAAGACGCGAAATGAGGCATTCTTGGTTTCTGCTCGGAACAAGTGGAGTGCTTTGCGTGGTGCCCTCTCCCGTTTGGGATTTGGCTGGAACTATCGGGAGTTAAATAGTGAACGTGGTTTGGTGGGCACGCAATGATGAGATATGGCAGTATTTGAGCTGTCTCTTATACACATCTGACGCTGCCGACGACTCCTTACGTGTA
>CAJXTM010000312.1 GCA_913061385.1 uncultured Rhodopirellula sp.
CTACACGTAAGGAGTCGTCGGCAGCGTCAGATGTGTATAAGAGACAGGGAATAAAGCGGTGCCGTTCACCATACAGTTCTACTTCATCAAAAATTTCGCGGCGGTATGCTTTGAAACCGCAATTGTGGTCATGCAACTTTACCCCTGTCAGGCTGCTCACCAACCAGTTGAATACCCGACTGGGAAAAACTTTATGCAGCGGATCATGTCGCACCTGTTTCCAGCCACTAACCACATCAAATCCCTCGTCCAGTTTTTGAATGAACCGCGGAATTTCTTGGGGATCATCCTGCAGGTCTGCGTCCATCGTAATCACAATCTCACCGGTGCAAATTTCTGCCCCTGCAGAGAGCGCCGCAGCCTTACCGAAATTGCGTCGGAATCGGATCGCCTCTGTCCCGGCATGATCTGTACCGGCATGATCTGTCCCGGCATGATCTGTCCCGGCATGATCTGTCCCGGCATGATCTGTACCGGCATGATTCTCGACCAATTGCTGCATGACCTTCCATGTAGTGTCCGTCGACCCGTCATCCACAAAAACGACTTGCGCATGAATTTGATGTTCTTTGCAAACACTAAGAATTCGTGTGTGCAATTCCTCAATCGACTCAAACTCGTTGAGCGTCGGAATAATGAACGAAACATTACGTGTCCGCTGTTTCGCATTTCCCTCGCCGGCTGGAAGAGCCTGGGTGGTCACATCGCTTCCTGCAGAAGCACCACTGACCGGCATTCGACTCGGCACATCATCCACATCCGATGGATCATCGACCATATCTTCGTGACTCGTGATAGGGGAGGGCAATGGAGTCTCGCGATCGAAAAGCGAACGGATTTGCTGAAACCAAGCATTGAATGCACATTCCGTGCTGGTCCCTCATTATGCCCATCTGTCAGGTCCATACCAGCGGCAACCTGAATACATGCGGTTGATGTTGCTCGATAAGTTGTGGGTCCGAGACGCCAATTCTACGCGAACTACCTGATTTCACTGATTTCGAAACCACAACAGTAGTCGAATCGCATGTGGGACGGATTCGGCAAAATGCAAGGTGTCAACGCTTTGAACACTCGCGACAGCATGTCCAGTCGTTTATAAACTGGCGTTCCAACCACCAGCGAATCGCTGTTATGACGCTGGCTCTTCCTCCCAGACAAGTTGCTGTTTGTTCATGAACACGTCAGATTCACCCTCCCCACAACGCAGGTTCAATACCCGGCTGGGTTTGCTTTTGTTCCTGATCTATCTGGCTCTCTACACCGGATTCGTGCTGATCAACGCTTTTGCAGCGGACCAGATGGAAACCATCGTCTTAGCAGGCCTTAACTTGGCAATCGTCTACGGATTCGGGTTGATTGTGTGTGCTCTCGTGCTGGCTCTATTTTACGGCCTGCTTTGTCGTCGAGAACCGGCCGAAGATGTCGCGTCCAGCAACGCAGCAACCACCCAGGGGAATTCCAAATGATTTATGACCCAGCCCCACTGGCAATCTTCATTTTTCTTGGTTTCGTTTTCGGGACCGTTGGCCTCAGCTTCTACCTTGGACGCAAGGCAAAATCATCCGAAGGATACTTCGCAGCACATGGACAAATTCCATGGGGTGTCAATGGGATCGCCTTCGCCGGTGACTACCTGTCTGCTGCATCTTTCCTCGGCATTTGCGGCATGATTGCCGCCTATGGATACGATGGATTCCTGTATTCCATTGGATTTCTGGCCGGCTGGGTTGTCGCCCTGTTCGTGATCGCAGAGCCCATGAAACGCATGGGTAAATTCACCTTCGCTGATGCTCTGGATGCAAAATTCAATTCACGTGGCATCAAAGGTGCCGCAGGTGTCAGCACACTGGTCGTCAGCATTTTCTACCTGATCCCACAGATGGTTGGGGCGGGTTCATTGATTCAGCCACTGCTGGGACTTCCCCATTGGGTTGGCGTCGTGATGGTTGGCGTCGTTGTGATCATGATTGTTGTCACGGCAGGAATGGTTTCAACAACGTGGGTTCAATTTTTGAAAGGCTCGTTGCTGGTCATCTTCAGCACTGTGTTGGTTGTGATGCTGCTACAAAAAGGTTTGACAACCGATACGAGCAGCTTTGAGACCATCGGACCGCTAAGCGGGCAAGAACTAAAACAGGATTCGATAGAAGGTCGCAAAGTGATTCCAGCCACTGATGGTTGGCAGGGCACTGCGGACAAGAAACAGGAATTCATTCGCTTCATTCCCAAAGATGGTAGGGCTGGATACGACGTCTTTCATATCGATGACGTCCCCAATTCTGATCAAAAGTTGCTTCGCCAAGCGCAGGCAGTCACCGGATCAGGAGCATCCAAGCTAGTAGACGGTGCCCCCAATGGTCGCGGGGAAGGCGAACGTGAACTGCAGCCAATTGGCCATCTTTCCAAGCTTCCTGGCGGTGAAACCTCGACAGGCCCACTGGGGCCAATTTCATTTTTCACCACGATTGGTGATAGTGAAGTCATACTTTGGGGGAATACAACCATCGTTCCCGACAATGGCCCAAAAACAACGGTTTACTACCAAAAGCCAACCGCAGGCGAACGTGTTCTTCGCCCAGGCGAACACCCCAAATTTGCCGGCATTCGAGGAGAAAGTTTTGGTGACAAACTGAATTTTCTTTCGCTCATGCTTGCGTTGTTCTGCGGGACAGCATCACTACCACACATTCTAATTCGCTATTACACCGTCAAAGATGGTGCGGCGGCTCGCAAAAGCACGATTGTGGGAATCGCCACGATTGGCTTTTTCTACGTCCTCACGCTGTACCTCGGTTTGGGTGCAATGACCAGCGGTGCCCTCGACCTGACGGATACCAACATGTCGGCTCCCTTGTTGGCAAACAGCATTCGTCCGTGGCTCTTCGCTGTCATCTCAGCCATTGCATTCACTACCGTGTTAGGTACCGTCAGTGGCTTGATCCTTGCCAGCAGTGGCGCTGTTGCACATGACCTGCTGATCGGCGTCATGGGTATCAAACTCTCCGGTGAAGCGCAGGTCAAAGTCGCGAAAATTGCAGCCGTCGTCGTCGGTGGCATCGCAATCATCCTCGGTGTTCTCTTCAAGGAGCTAAACGTAGGCTACCTCGTCGGCTGGGCATTCAGCGTGGCTGCCAGCGCGAACCTGCCCGCTCTCGTCATGCTTTTGTTCTGGAAAAAGACAACCAAGCAAGGCATCATTGCTAGCGTTCTGGTGGGAATGATCAGTTCACTCGGGTGGATCCTGTTGTCTGCGGATACCTACAAATCGGTTTACGGGCTCAATCCTGACGACGCCATTGCCCCATTCAGTCAGCCAGGAATCATTACGATTCCACTTGCTTTCATCACACTGATTGTCGTTTCACTGTATTACGGCAATAGAGAGGATGAGACGGTAAGTGAAGCGAGTGCCTAAACACTCCATTTGCTTTGGCCATCCTCCGGCCCGGAAACTCAGCCCCCCTTGTAGCGATGCTTCGCTGCAGGGGAGCAATGCTTTCATTTGTGACCAATCTGCGTCACCAATGATTCGATCCGCGAGTCGCCTTGTCTATCGGATGCCAAATTAGTGGTTGTTGATAGCAAAAAAGCACGAGCGGAGATTAGCTATTTCGCTGGTCTAGAAATCTGACTTGGCCTGAAATCCCAATTTTCATTAAACTCTGCGGGCTATGTAGCCGGGAAGCGGCTTCATTAAAGTCTGAATCACACGAGGTGATGGGCTTTGATGATGATCGATCTATGAATCGATCGCGTGGTTCAAGTCATGAAAGACTTGAGCGTAAACAGGTGTTCGGCAATAGGACCGCAGGGAGGGAACCAATGCCAGGCGAGTCGTTCCGATTCATACATGCAAGCGATTTTCATCTTGAGACGCCACTGGGCGATCTGGATTCGCTACCGCCTCATTTGCGTGAGGTGATGGCTGAAGCACCGCGTCAAGCGGCACGTGCTGTTTTCGAAGCAGCCCTAGCTGAAAACATCGATTTCTTAGTCCTTTCCGGTGACCTACTGAACCCACAGTCAGCGGGTCCGCACGGCATGTCGATGTTGTTGGATTATTTTGAACAATTGGACAGCAAAAAGACTCCCGTCTTTTGGTCGGCAGGGTTGACCGATGACCCAAAGAAGTGGCCAGAGTCGGTGCCATTGCCTCCCAACGTGACGTTGTTTCCAAAAAACCGCGTGACTGCGATACCAGTCCAGCGTGGCAGTCGTTCCATTTGCACAGTGGTGGGTCGCAGCAGCGACGGGCAACAGGTGTTGCACGTTCCCAGCTATCGCATTGATCCAACAGAAGACTACACCGTAGCAGTGGGGTACGGTGCTGCCGACGCTGATGCCCTTGCCGAAGGCCGCTTTGATTACTGGGCACTTGGTGGAACACACAACCGTGTGGAAATCGAAGGTGGCGCCGAAGCGGCGGCAGTCTACTGCGGCACACCGCAAGGCAGGTCGCTATCAGAGTGTGGCGCTCATGGTTATTCAACGGTCGACGTCGATGGCGACGGAACTACGCGGGTCCACACGGTTGAATGTGACGTTTTTCGTTACTGCCGCATTGAACTAGATGCAGCAGAAATTGCTGCCGTTGGTGGAATCCGTAATTTGCTAGGCGAACGCATTGCACGCTTGCAGCACGAAAACGGAGGCCGTCACCTGTTGATTGGCTGGGACATTTCAGTCGCGTCCGGCGAAACGCTTGCCTCTGTCGGTGATGTCGAAGAATTACTGCAATGGGTGCGACGCGAATATGGGCACGGCAATCCATCCGCATGGACGACCAAACTCATCGTTCGTCCACCACGACAATACCCAACCTCTTGGAACGACGAAGACACCATTCTTGGCGACTTCCTACGTGCCTCTGATAAACATCGAAAACTTGACGGGCGTGATTTAAACCTCATGCCAACGACCGAAGAACACTCCGGTCTCAACAGTACAACAACCACTCTGCTGGCAGAAGTTGCTGCCTCGGAGCGGATCGATGTGCTCGACCAAGCAACCCTGCTGGGTGTCGAATTGCTCCGTGGCGGAAAGCCTAATTTGGTGCAGAAATCATGAAAGTAAAAGACATTCAAGTTGACGGATTCGGTGTTTGGACCGGACTTTCCGTGGATTCCCTTCCCGAAGGAATGACGTTGTTTTACGGCCCCAACGAGGCCGGCAAGACGACGTTGATGCAGTTCGTACGAGCCATGCTGTACGGATTCACTGCCGATCGCCGTGAAAAATACCTGCCGCCTGTGCATGGCGGAACACCGGGAGGTGCGGTCCGCGTCACGGGTCCCGGCGGTGGTTATGAGATCAGGCGTCGAAGTCAATTGACTGACACCAATCCAACAGGCCAATTGTCTGTCACGGGACAGGATGGACTCAGCCAAGGACAACATCGACTCAGCAGCCTATTGGGACAAATTGACGAATCAATTTTCACCAACGTGTTTGCGATCGGAATGCGAGAACTGCAGGAACTCAGCACCCTCGACGATACTGCTGCTGCCGATGAACTGTACAAGCTTTCCAGCGGACTTGACCGTGTATCGCTGGTAGATGTATTGCGATCTTTACGCGATGGTCGCGGGGAACCTGTCTCTTATACACATCTGACGCTGCCGACGACTCCTTACGTGTAGA
>CAJXTM010000313.1 GCA_913061385.1 uncultured Rhodopirellula sp.
CGAGATCAGCCTCGGTCTCGTGGGCTCGGAGATGTGTATAAGAGACAGCTGCTATGCAGACTCATGAGGCGTTACAGAAACGCCTCAGAAGCAAAATATTTCACTAGCGGCCATGCCATTGAAAGCCTGGTAAATCTCTATTTTGGGCGCCCTGTGGCTCGTTGCTTCGCACCTCATTAAAGCCAACCTTATACTCCACATTGCTCATTTAATGTCGTGATGGCCAGAACGCTCGTCTCGTAGCTGGCGTCGCAAGCTTTTCACCTTCAAACACATCTCAGCCCCAGCAGAACCATGGTAGATCAAAACGAAAACGAAGCGTATGACACCGCCCAACCGATTCATTCTGGTTCCCAGCCGGTCAAACAGGGAATGAGCGGCTGTGCAATGGCGGCTATCGGATTCGGAGTTTTTGCTCTGATCTTGCTCATCATCGGTGGCGCTGGAATTTATTATGTCGCTCAGAATATTCGCGGTATCGCAGCGAACATGGTGACTCCAGCACTTCAGGAGATTGTCTCAAAAATGGAGATACCCACGGAGCAGAAAACACAAATCTCTGCACGAATCAGCGAACTCGGCACGTCATTTAAAGATGAAACTCTCACTCTCAACGATCTGCAAGCAATCATGCAAGGAGTCGTTTCCAGCCCGCTGGCTGGTGCTGCTGGAACAATCTGGTTTACGGAGCAGTACATCGCAAAGTCTGGGCTTAACGCGGCCGAACAAAAAGACGCAACCATGACCACCAGAAGATTCGCAAAAGGTTTGCTGGATAAGAGTATTGGCGACAAGGAAGCAAACGGAGTCATGGATTTGATGTCTGAAAAAGGTCGAAATGGCGAGACAAATTTCAAGGAAAAGCTGACAGACAAAGAACTAAACGAGGTCCTGAAAAAAATGAAAACCGCAGCGGATGCTGCCAACATTGCTACCGATGTTCCCGAAATTAACTTTGCAAAAGAATTCGATAAGGTCATTGATGAGGCGCTGGGCAAAACCACAAATGCCGCTGACACAGAGCCTGAGGCAACGAACGCTCCGGCTGACACAGAACCTAAGGCAACGAACGCTCCAGCTGACACAGAACCTGAGGCAACGAAGGCTCCAGCTGACACAGAACCTGAGGCAACGAACGCTCCAGCTGACACAGAGCCTGAGGCAACGAACGCTCCAGCTGACACAGAGCCTGAGGCAACGAAGGCTCCGGCTGAAACAGTGACGCCTTCGCCGTGAGCTGGTTCACGAGGCTGTTGCGTTGGACTTCGCGATTGAACGCGGCGTCGATGAAGGAATGAATCTTCGAATGCAAATCAATACTCGTGCTCAAAACCCATCTCTTCACACGCTGCTCCGTATTCCGAGGGTCCTAGACTGCTTCGTCACAAGGTACTCAGACGCAACCCAAATCGCCTATCGTCTCAAGCGACAGTTTGATAATTGACAGGGGCCACATTTACCCAACCAGAGTCAGGTACAGTAATGTCGTCATCGAACACATCAATCTGACCAAAATACCAACCTGACCACGAGGTCTGCTGTGAATATGGAAGCGATCACTACTTGGCTCAATCAACCCTCAACGCAGGATGCTTTCAAAGCGATGCTTCCCGGCGTCCCCATTGCACTGGCCATACTTTTCCATGCTGTTCTAACTAGAACGCGACGTCAAAAAATGAATGCGCCCGCGCCGACCAAAAGATCTGAAGCGCGTATTCGGTAGGGTGATTCGCCGCAGTTTCAGCAAACACCAAATGGATTGCGAGCAGCTATTAGCCAGTCACCCCCGTTTGCAGTAAATTGGTTCTACAGCGGCTGACCGGCATGAACTGTAACGTTAATGGCAGATACAAGGCGTACACATACAAGGTGTGCAGTGCGAAAGCACCGAGAATCCTGCCCATAACGCCTGCACTCTGACGAACTCTGGTAACTCAACACAATTAGACTCCACCAACAAGACTCATCATAAGTAACCAAAACGCATGGCGCCATCTTTTCATTCCCTGAACCGCAGGATATTTCTCGCACTCGCACTTTCTCCGTTTATTCTTGGCTGCGGCGAATCAGGCAGCGGGACGCAGACGCTTCAGTCCAAAACAAATTCCATTGGAATGCACTTCCTGGTCGTTGCTCCCGGGAAGTTTCAAATGGGATCCAAACGAGGTGATCAGCGAGAGCGCCCCGTGCACGAGGTCACGATCAGTAACGGCTATGGACTTGGTGCGATGGAAGTGACCGAAGCGCAGTACACTCAAGTAATGGGAAAAAGCCCAAGCTTAAAAAACCCTGACGCAGCAATCAATTCGCTTTCGTGGAGCCAAGCGAACGAGTTTTGTCAGCGTCTGTCCAACCTTCCGGCAGAAAAAACCGCTGGTCGTATTTACAGGTTGCCGACGGAAGCGGAATGGGAGTTTGCTTGCAGAGCGGGGACAACGTCGGTCTTTAGTTTTGGTGACGACCAAACAAAAGTAGGGGAACACGCTTGGTACACACGCAATAGCACACAAGAAGCGCACCCGCCGGGAAAAAAGATACCAAACCCTTGGGGCTTTTTCGACATGCATGGAAATGCATGGGAGTGGTGTCAAAACTTTGTCTATGACTACAACGACGCACCAGCAATTGACCCAGTTGGACCCGCCAAGGGTGATAAACATGTGTTGCGCGGTGGAGGATGGTTTCACCGCGAGCAAGACTGCCGATCCTCAACAAGATTTTCCGAAGACCCCAATTCACCAACTAAATACATGGGTGGATTACGGGTTGCATTCCCTATCAATTAGCGACCTGTCGACATCTGAGCGGAAGCGTTGAATTGGTAATTCTGGGCAGTCTGAGGCAAAACCATTGGCCTCGGTTACGCTTCAGAGCTAGTTCTCGGCAAATCCAAGTTGCGTGGTTTTTCTCGACACCCCAACACGTTCTATCGACGCCAGTCACGCCCGTGCCGCTCGGGCTTCGTGTCTTTCCGCGAATGGCGGGAGGTGTGCCCGATCTCCGAAAACACTTCCAAAATTGGGTGAAGCATCGCTCTATCTTGACATTTTACGGACTGGCAACTGCACGCTGCTGCTGAGGCAATCCTGCTGACGTTCTGATGAATAGCAATCATCGATCGAGCAGTGCCGTTGAACATGAACCCGAGTGCGTCATACTTAAAAGATTGCCGACCCACATTAGTCATCCCGGACAACTGAGCGACATTTGAAGTCCATCAGTCGGAAGTTGTAAGGAAGCGTTCCTGCTTCTTCTCTTGTAACTGTCACTATTTGGTGCGCTACCAGAAGTGCCTCGCTAAGGGCTTTCTAGGTTACGCAACCGTTGGCCGACAACGAAACGATGGCTTGTAGAATTTGCCGCGCAAGTTGATTTGGATCCATTTTGCTACTCCCTGTAGAGAATTCTGATGGACTGGTGTTGTGTTCGAGTCAAATCAAAAACGTGCCAAAATTGGCCAAGCACCTGAAACCCAAAGGATGTACCGCCTTGACCCTTGCGATTCAAGTTTTGATTCGATAACAGAAGGGAAAACTACCTGAAGAGAGCGGCGGTGATTCAAATCACGCTGGAGCAGAGGCCGACAAACAAAATGGCGTTTGCATACCCAACTGGCAAACTCAAGCACTTTCCCAGATCACCGCAGTATTCCAACACTCTTGAACTGGAAAAACAATCATCGGCAACGAGGCCAACACATCAGATCAGCACCTTTCCCCTCGACACTGTAGTCAGGTTCCGAACCATCCATCTGTTCGTATGCAAATTCAAAAACTGGATTTCGCGAAAGAAAGCTTTAAAAAAACAAAACCTTTTTGAACGGTAGTGAACTGGGATTGTCTTGAACACTTTGTTTCATGGGTTGCAATTGATGTTTGAAGGCGTCACGAATATAATGAATTTCCCGCCAAAGCGAGCTAGCTAAGCCGCCGAATACTTATCGCCCTGCTTCGAGGGCACAAGATGGAGTTGAAGGTTTGCACAAATCCCACCCCTTACTCGCCTGTTTTTTGACATTCTGCTGCGCGGTTCTTTTTGTGTGCCCGGTGGTTGAGGCGTCCAACGCAGGTCACTCTTTTGAAGCTGACATCAAACCGATCCTGACCTTGTTTTGCATTAAGTGTCACAATGCAGATACAACAAAGGCAGACCTACGCATCGATACTCTACAGGCCGATTTTAGCGGGGCGGAAGTAGAAACCTGGCACGACATTCTCAACCGCGTTGAGACTGGAGACATGCCTCCTCAGGATGCTGACGGGTTACCGACACCGCAGCGGCGAAAGCTTGTGAAATGGATACGCACCGAACTCAGCGCAATCCAACAGAACAAGCTAAAGGGGCATCGTCCTGTTGTCCGTCGATTGACCAAGTACGAGTACAACAACACCCTTCGAGATCTAACAGGTATCGAGCTGGACTTCGCTGTTGACTTGCCTCCTGACTCGATTTCCCCCAACGGTTTTAAAAACAACGGTGCATCGCTTGGCCTATCCGCGATACAGATGGAGTATTACGTCCTCGCGGCACGCCGTGCGATGGCGAAAGCCATTGTATCGGGCCCCGCGCCAAAGGTTTACCGACATCGGTTTGAGACCTCGTCTCCGTCGAATACCCCCAAAGAGAAGACTGAAGTCGGGAACCGGATGCAGCCCGGGGGGCGGTTCTTCGGGAAAATGCTTGAGTTCCCAAGAGAAGGCAGCTTTGTTATTCGAATCAAAGCGAGTTCACTAGTTCCAGCTGGTCAAGGTGTACCAAGGATGCAAGTCGCCATCGGGTTGCGGTCTGATACAGTCTCACCAACAAAACTGGTTGCAGAAATGGACGTCACAAATCCTGAGTCGTCTCCTGAGGTGTATGAGTTTCGGGGTCGGATGGAGGAGTTTCCATTACCTGGACACAATCCAAAGTTTCCTGGCGTCACCATTGCTGTGACAAACATTTACGACGATGGATTGCCTGCCGTACTGCCGCTTCAATATCAAGTCATCAAGTTTGGACGTGATGACTCGGATCAGATTGAAACACTCGCTAAAGAAAACTCGCTCCGGCTGCATAACTCAGGGATCCTCCCCAGCACAGGCAAACTGGTGCGCGATTATGCCAAAACAGCCCAGGCACTGCAGAAAACGATTGAAGAACTGCGCCTGCTGAAAACAAATTCTGATGCACAGATTGACATTGCATTCCGACTTTATGACTACGAAATTCAACGCAAGAAGTTGTATGGCTTGTTACAGCGATTATCGAACGAAAGCGAACTCGATCATCGCGACACGGTGGCCTCATTTGAAAAGTACAATGATGACACCCTGAACGACCACTCTGAAGTGGTTTCCAAATTCAAACACTTGAGCCCACTGAACCGCAAGGATAGAGATGCCATAAGAGCCTTGCTTCCGCCACCACCTGAACGCACCACTCTTGTCCTGGAGTCTCTTGATTTCGAAGGGCCCGTCTTTGAGGAATGGCCTCCCGCGAGTCACCAAGCCCTGCTGCCACCTTTACCAAGTTCAGAGTTGCCAAACACTGAACGCACACGTGCCAGCCATGCAATTAAATCATTCATGGAGCGGGCGTTTAGAAGACCCGTTGGGGAATCTGACGTTAATTATATCCTGTCTCTTATACACATCTCCGA
>CAJXTM010000314.1 GCA_913061385.1 uncultured Rhodopirellula sp.
AGATCAGCCTCGGTCTCGTGGGCTCGGAGATGTGTATAAGAGACAGGAGCAGTATTCCGTCTTCGGCAAATTGGGCTTCTATGGCGTTCGAATGAACACGACTAGTGGAGCCGCTGCGTTCCTCAAGCAGACAACTGCAATCCTTGACGGTGGTCAGAATGCAATTTGGATCACACCCGAGGGACGTTTTGCGGACGTTCGCGATCATGATGCTGAATTGATGCCTGGCTTAGCCCATATCTGCAAAAAAGTTGATCGAGGTGTCGTGGTTCCGATGGCTTTGGAGTACACGTTTTGGGACGAAAGGTTGCCGGTCTGTCTCGCGATGTTTGGTGAACCGGTGAGGATCGCCGACTTTGGAAACGAATCGAAAATTGAATGGCGAGAGAAGTTGTCGAGCGAGCTGAGGAGTACGCAGCATCAACTAAGTGAGCTAGTGATCGCGCGGTCCTCAGATCCGTTCGATGATCTGCTAATGGGAAAGGCAGGAGCAGGCATGTTTTACGATTCGGTCCGACGAGTCCGTTCTGTGATCGCGCGGAAGAAATATCGAAATCGACATGGAGAGCAATTCGAATGATGCTTAGCTTGGCGATCGGGTCACTGGTCATTGCATGTTTACCCGCAATTATGTTTCTTAAAAACTTGCCGGCATTCCTGTTTCCAATTTCAGCTGGAAAGCTGGATGCTGGAATCGGTGATACTAAAATAGATCAACACTCTGAGAAGAGTTCTCGCGGTGTATCGGTCCTGATCCCCGCTCGTGATGAACAGGATGGGATCGCCGCGAGCGTGAACGCGGCGTTGCGAAATGAGGGTGTAGAGTTGGAAGTTCTCGTTTTGGATGACCATTCTACAGACAGGACTGCGGAGATCGTGCGGCAGCTTGCGGAGTCGGATTCTCGGGTTCGTTACCTTGCGGGTGAAGAGTTACCCGAGGGTTGGAACGGAAAGCAATTTGGATGTAGCCAGTTGGCAGCCGCCGCTGATCACTCAACACTTGTATTTATCGATGCGGATGTGCGTCTGCAATCGGATGCTTTGCAGCGATTGGTGGCTTGCCATGAGACAACTCGGGTAGGCCTTTTGAGTGTGTTTCCTCACCAGGAAACCGGGACGATTCTGGAAAAGTGGATCATCCCCTTGATGCACTTTGTGCTGCTTGGTTTTTGCCCTTTGCACCGGATGCGATCTGATTCCAGTCCTGCTCTTGCTGCAGGATGCGGACAGCTATTCATGACTGATCGGGATGCGTACAGGCAAGCTGGAACACATGCAGCGATCCGCGGGTCAAGACACGATGGGGTCAAGCTGCCACGAGCATATCGCGCGGTTGGATTAATGACTGATGTCTATGATGGCTGTGGTCTGGCGGAATGCCGTATGTATCATTCCGCAACAGAAGTGGTGCGTGGGGTGTTGAAAAATGCGAGTGAAGGACTTGCGGGTCCCAAACTGATTTTTCCATTCACCATTCTGTTGGTTGGTGGCAGCGTGCTTCCCATTTGCGTCTTGGCATGGAGTTTAGCGGCCGGTGACATTGTCGTGGCTGCCATTGCTGCAACGGGTGTGTTGGTGGGACATCTTCCTCGCATGCTCGCTGCGATCCGATTGCGTCAGTCTTGGCTGGGAGTGATTTGCCACGCGCCTGCCACCTTGTTATTTGTTATCCTTCAATGGGCTGCGTTTTTGAATCATCTCGCAGGACGTCAGGTTGCTTGGCGAGGTCGCACTTCGAGCTAGGTGTTATAGGTTGAGGTGATTCGCTTGCATGGTCCTCCACACTGGTCGTGCAGATCGTCGGACGTGTTTGTCTGGCTTTAGTGGGTTCTAGCTTCGCTGTAACGGAGGTGGTGGGATGCGGCTTATTGCTTTTTTGCTGTTGGTTGTGTGTCAATTGACTGTTGCACAGGCCACTCGTCCAAATTTTGTTGTTGTGCTCGCAGACGACTTGGGATTTGGTGATCTTGGGTGTTATGGCAGCGACTCTATTCTCTCGCCGCGGATCGATCAGTTCGCCACTGAGGGGTTGCGGTTCACCAGTTGCTATGCCGCTCATCCTAATTGCTCACCGTCACGCGCCGGGCTGATGACTGGGCGGACCCCCTTTCGACTCGGAATCTATAATTGGATTCCGATGTTTTCGCCCATGCACGTGAAGCAGGCTGAGATTACGATTGCGACGCTGCTACGTGATGCGGGATACGAGACCTGCCAGGTTGGTAAGTGGCATTTGAATGGGAAATTCAATTTGCCGGGCCAGCCACAACCCAATGACCATGGTTTTGATCATTGGTTTGCTACGCAGAATAATGCGTTGCCCAATCATCGGAATCCGGAGAACTTTGTTCGCAATGGCAGGGAGGTCGGGAAGCTGTCTGGGTACTCCGCTGAGATTGTGGCCGGCGAAGCAATTCAGTGGCTCAGTGAAGAGCGTGACCCGGCAAAACCGTTTTTTATGTTCGCTTGCTTTCACGAGCCGCACGAACCGATTGCCTCTGCGGCAGAGTTTCGGAAACTCTATCCAGATAGTGATCCAGGGTATGCGGCACACCACGGAAATATTTCGCAGCTGGATGCTGGGTTTGGACGTTTGCTTGATGCTCTGAAAGTACTTGGACTGCAAGATGATACGGTTGTGGTTTTTACAAGTGATAACGGGCCCGCCATCACGTCGATGCATCCTCATGGATCGGCCGGTCCGTTGCGGGACAAAAAAGGAACGGTTTACGAAGGCGGGATTCGCGTGCCGGGAATTGTGCGATGGCCCGGGAAGATCGCGGCGGGGCAACTGAGTGATGTTCCGATTACCTCGCTCGATTTGCTGCCGACACTTTGCGAGCTTGGCAAGGCAACTCTGCCCGACGACCGTGAGCTGGACGGGACCAGTTTGGTACCGCTTTTGAAAAACAAAAAACTGAAGAGAAATAGGCCACTCTATTGGCAGTTCAATCGTGCCAAGGGTGCCGCTAAAGTTGCGTTGCGTGATGGGAAATGGAAGTTGCTTGCATCCATCACGGAGCCTGGACCGAGCACGGGGGCTGACCTAACCCAACAGGAGATGCAGGGAATCAAGCGTTCTCGTTTGAAAGACTTCACCTTGTATGACCTAGAGCGAGACGTTCAGGAATCGGAGGATCAAAGCATCCATAAGCCGGCAATCTTGAATCGGCTTAAAAAGCAAATGCAAGCAATGTATGGGAGTGTGCAGAAAGAGGCCCCCGTTTGGCCGGATTGGGAATGGCCCCGCCATGAATCGAGCAGGATCGTCTGGCCTGAATATTGGCTAAATCGCAAGAAAAAATGACTTGCACCATCGCAATGCGGACCGACTTACCGAAGTGTTCTCCCCTTGTTTTGATGTTGAAGGTGTTGCATTAACCGTCAAATTCGGCTGGTTCATCGTTGCTCAGTACGTTAAACTTCGATCGCTGAGCGAGGTTACCAGAGGCTTATCACGGTAGCTTACAAGGACGCTTTGCAGCCAGCCACGATGACTCGTCAAGGATGACGAACTGACATGAACACTTTTGCTCGCGTTCTAAAAATTGCCGCTCGTCGGCGGTTCGCCCTCGTAGGCATTCTTCTTACCTCACTGGTCATCGCGATCCTGTGGGGAGCGAACATTGGCACGCTTTATCCGCTCGTAGAAGTCGTCTTCAAGGGCGATAGTCTGCCAAGTTATGTGGAATCGCGACTTGATGAATCGCAGGCCGAGTTGTCTGGAATCGATCAGCAAATGCTTGACATTTCGCAGTCGTTGCTCGTTGCGAGCGATGAGCGGAAACTTGCCTTTCAGGTTGAGATTCAAACATTGGAAACACGTCGTAAAGTGGTCAGCGAGTCCAGTGAATGGCTGGCCAATGTAAAGCCGTGGGTGGATGATTACGCACCAGACGGGCCCTACGCAACACTGCTGCTGATCGTTGCCATGCTGGTTGGGGGAACCGCCCTTAAGTTGATTGCGCTGATGGCGAATCTATTGTTGGTCCAATATGTCGCGGAGCGGACGGCGTTTGACTTGCGGGCCACTTTCTTTCGTAAATCGCTGTCGCTGGATCTTGATTCCTTTGGCGAGAATGGCTCGGCGGAATTGACGTCGCGATTGACCAATGATGTTTCTCACGTTTCGGCCGGAGTTGCCGTTCTGCTGGGACGCATGGTGCGTGAGCCACTTAAAATGCTGGTGTGCCTCGGTGGTGCCATGTTCATCTGCTGGCGATTGATGCTGCTGGTCATGATCGTCACGCCCGTGGTCGCGTTGGTAATGACATACCTCAGCAGAGCCATCCGACGCGCTAGTCGCAAAGCCATGGAAGAAATGAGCCAACTTTACGGTATGCTCAGTGATGCGTTTTCCGGGATTCGTGTCGTCAAGGCATTCAATACACAAGCTTTTGAGCGAGCTAAATTCCGGCGTGGAACATATGCCTTTTACCGTAAGTCGATGAAAATCGCTTTTTACAATATGCTTGCACGTAGCAGCAGTGAAATGCTCGGGATGGCAACTGTTGGGATGGCTATCCTTGCCGGTGGCTATCTGGTGGTAAATCAGGAGACTCATCTGCTGGGGATGCGAATGAGTCAACAACCACTCAACGTCGGTGAAGTGCTGATGTTCTTTGGGTTCTTGATTGGAGCATCAGATCCCGCTCGCAAGTTGACCGATGTATGGAGCGGACTTCAGCGTGGGTTTGCGGCAACCACTCGTGTTTACGCCATTATTGACCAGCCCGTCCGCGTACAAGAACCTGTTCAGCCAAAATCAGTTGCCCGACCGCATCGTACCATCGCCTTCAACGAGGTTTGTTTCCAGTATGCCTCGGGGCCGAAAGTCTTGAATGGTATTGATTTTGAGGTCCCTCACGGAGAGACCATTGCCGTTGTTGGTCCCAACGGGAGCGGAAAGAGTACTCTGGTCAGTTTATTGTGCCGATTTGATGACCCGCAGTCCGGCAATGTCACTTTGGATGGGGTCCCGTTGAAAGAAATACGTACACGTGACGTACGCCGCAGGATTGCATTGGTCACCCAACGCACGGCCCTATTCGAAGATACGATCGAAAATAATATTCGCTACGGCAGTCCGGGAGCTGATTCTCACGCTGTGGTTCGCGCTGCCAAACTCGCTTTTGCCGATGAATTCATACGCACCAAAACGCCAGGTGGGTATCAAACATTGTTGGGGACGGGCGGTGTGCGATTGTCTGGTGGGCAAATGCAACGTGTGGCACTGGCTCGGGCCTTTCTTCGTAATCCAGACATCTTGGTCCTTGATGAGGCCACGAGTCAGATTGATATGGAAAGTGAACAGCTGATTCACAAAGCACTCAAGCAGTTCTTGGTCAATCGCACCGGTGTGATGATCACACATCGACCCAGCACTTTGGCGATGGCTGACAGAACCATTGTAGTCGAAGCGGGTAAGGTATCTGACCAGGGTACGCATGCAGAATTGCAGCAGCGCAACACTTTCTATCAAAGCCTCTGCGGTGAACAGAGATTATCTGCCTAAGTGTGTCATCGACGAACGTCACCAGAAACGTGTTAGCAGATGAGGACAAACCTACTGCGAACAGAAGGGCTGCGTTTTAAGCCGGTGAGGGATTGGTGAGACACCTGTCTCTTATACACAT
>CAJXTM010000315.1 GCA_913061385.1 uncultured Rhodopirellula sp.
GTCGGCAGCGTCAGATGTGTATAAGAGACAGCCGTTGCACTGGACTCAGGTGCACTGGACTCAGGTGCACTGGACTCAGGTGCACTGGACTCAGGTGTGTCGGAAACGCCAGTGGGAGCAGCCTGCAATATTTCTCCGCTTGGAGTTTGGGCATGCAGACTGGTGGGGTTTGTAAGTGACACTTGTGTTTGAATCACACCCATCGCGATCATTGATGTCGCGGCGAAGATCAAAAACCGGCGAAGGTGGTGCGGGTAATTTTGTGGGTGAGACTGCGTCATGGTGCAACTGATTGTATTGTTTTGAGAGGAGGCGTTCGCAGATTGTGTTGGGAAAAAAACGGGTCTTGAGGGACCCGTGTCTCATTGAAATTGACTCGTTGAGATGGGGGAGGTGGTCTATTCGGTGTCGATGCTGTTCGCTTCTGCTTCGAATTGCTGAAGCATTTCGGGAAGAGCTAGTCTGCCACGCGCGTATTTCGCAGCTTCACTTTCGGGGTAATCCCATCGGCAGCGGTTGTAACGGCGGAACGCTTCGCGATTGTTTTTTGCCAATCGGTATGCTTCACCGGACCAGAACAGGGAATCGGCACTCAGGTCGTCTTCAGGAAATTGTTTGGCAAAGTCATCGAATGAAAAGCCTGCCTGCTTGTAATCTTCTGTCTTGTAATAGCACTGTCCGACTCGGAATGCCATTTTTGACGCATGGTCGTGGCCTTGGAAACGTTCACCGAATTTCTCGCCCACTTGTGCAGCGATCTCAAAGTCTTCTTGGCGGTAAAAATAGTCCGAGATTCGGATCATGACGCTGGCGATCAAAGGACTCTTGGGGTGGGTAGCTGCAAGTGTCACGTAGGCTTCCAGTGCCTCGTCGAATTCGCCGGCCTCTTCGTAAGATTGAGCTAATTTATAACGGGCATCGGCCGCAAGTGTGTGGTCTGGAAAACGACGAATGATCAATTCGTAGGCACGGATGGCTTCGTTCCAGTCTTCGAGTTCCTGTGCGAATTGACCTAACAGGTATGATATTCTTGGGGCGTACTTTGGGTCGGGATAATCCTCCATCACTTCCCTGAGAACACGGCGTCCAGCTTCCAAATCCTGCTGCTGTTCTTCGATTCGTTCAAGTTGTTTATGGCTTTTGAAAAGTTCGAAATAACTCTCGGCGATTCGGAATTTTGTTTCCACGGCGAGAGTCTCATCATTGAATGTCTTGGTAAAGGCGGTCACCAAACCATCGGTTCCAATGACAACCGGGACTTGCTTTGTTACTTCGAGCGTTTCAAGTTGGGTTGCCGCCGATTGATCGCTGTAGGTGGCCGTAATGATGTCTCCAAAATAGCATTCAATAGCAGGGTTCCGTGAGTCCAGATTTCCAGGGATGGGTTCCTGAGTTGCCTTGAGCGAAAATGATCCGTTGAACACGCCGCTATGGGAAAGGGTTTCGAAAAGTTCCACCGTTTCACGATCTCCGAGGGCGGTGCGGACTTGCAGTGTCAACGAGTCCCGCTCATTTGTTGTGTCCTGATCCGGATCATTCACGGAGAAGTAGATTTTCTCACCGACGTGCAGTGATTCGATGGGGTCTAGATATTCTCGATCAGTGATCGTCAGCGTGCCGTCGGAGACGAGCCTTGCTGTGTCAGTAAGACGTTTCAACTCATTGTCGGCGCGTTGCTTGTCATTGTAGGCGGCAGTGATCGAATCTTTTCCTGTCAGATTAAGGACGCGGATCACCATATCGGATACCGAGTCCTCTGCATCGGGTTCGATGGCGAATACATCACCGATGAGGTTGCGTGGCATGGTCACCGTTCTTGGAATTAATTCCGGGCTTCCATCGCCGCCCAGTTGCAAAATGACTTGTCCAATGAAGCGGCCGTCTTCTAAGGCCTCTTGCGCATCGCGTCGTGCACCCGTTTTGAATGCATTTGAAATTCCACATTCCACGATCAGCGCAGATCCGCCGCTTGTTAGAACCGCAACCTTGACGGTACTCGCGCTGTTCTTTGCACGATCCGGATCAATCAGTTCAATGGTGAGGGGGGCGTTGAGTGACACAAGACTATCGTCCTGTCCCTCCGGCGCGTCGGTCACTTTAACCTTGGCGGAACGCAGATCACCCTCTTTGCGCGGTAGGGTTCGTGTCTGCAGGATGGTTAGTTTTGCGTCGGTGGGCTTTGACACATATACGACTGATTCCCGTGGGACCGAATGGCCCGGAAAGGTGTTCTGGTGATCGATGTACCGAATATAGACTCTGTCACCTGGGGCTACCGTGAGCTTTTCTTTTTCATCGGTGGCGGAGGTGTCAACTTCCTTTGTGAAAATTCCTGAATAAGGATCCGTTTCCGATGCTTTCAGGCGAAGAGGCTGATCGTCGTTCACAAAAATCTCGAACTCGATGTCATCCTGTGCTTCGCTGGTATCCTCGTCATAGTCTGTGATTTCAACAATGATTCGATCTCCAGGGTCGACACGCATCAGGTTGAGTCTTGTCTCCTGAACCTGACCCCCGGTGCTTCGAGTGAAGGCATAGGTGATAGGAGTTATTGTCGCGTTGTTGTAGGTTGCGGTCAGCTTAGTGTTCAGCAGTTGGCTTGTACCGGACTCGTTTTGGGTGAATTCATCGGTGTAATTTGCCGTCACTGTATCACCCGCGGCGATTTCAAGAGTGTCGTTGGTTGCTAGTGCTAGAACATCCTCGTTTGTTGGAATGTACAGTGCTTCCGGTGTGGTTCCGCCGATTTCGACGTCATTGACAGCCACACTCTCTCCAAGAAACTCGTTGAAAACGAAGCGTACATAACGCATTTCCTGTGGTGGGAAGCGAAAATCCCATCGGGGGCCGCTGACGATTGTGGTGGACTCGGTTGCTGGTTCAAGTGTAAGGCTTTGCAGATTGCAAAGACTCCCTGCGGCAATCGTCTGCGGTGATATCGTCACCTTGATTGTGCCAGGCTCGTCAATGATGACCTTGCCGGCTAACGTTTTTTGATACTGGTCCCAGCCCTTAGTGTCAGGAATATCCAAATGCAGGACGCGTTCACCAATGTTTAGGTTTGCTTGGCTCCCCACGCCGGCATGGGAGCTATTGATCCACAGTTCGTAAGCACCTGGCTGATCAATGTCAACGCTCCAAACGGCGATATCTTCTTTGTGGTTCCAGTTGTTGAGTTTGGGTTGTTCATCCGCAACTCCGTCGCCAAAGGTTTCGGTTGTTTTTTCCAAAGTTGCCATCGTTGGGGATAGCACGATGGGTTGTGTTGTTGAATTTGCGGCTGGAATTTGCTCTTCTGGTGCTGAGGAGAGGTCAAAATCAGCTTCGGTGAATGGTCCCAAGCGGAGTTGTCCGGAGTCCATGGTGGCACGTGCCACAGTGGCCTCGACACCTTTGCTGCTGCTATCGGTTGCGGCGAAGATGGAGAGGTCATGAGTGCCTTTGTCGAGCCAAAGGTCAACAGTCTGGTTGCCCCGGGCCACGGGAAGGTGCATCACATCACCAATCGCGAGACCGGTGGTATACCCTCTGACCGAGATTCGTAGTGCACCGCTTCGGTGCTGAACAAACTTGCCAGACCAAATCACACCGTAGGGTGTTTTCTGCTTGGGTCGCTCCTCTTCTTGACTCCACTCCAACGAGTTGACTGATTTGGATTGATCGGCACTACGATTCATGCCTAAGTCAGCGACTTGGTACCACTGTGTAAGTCCATAGTGTTTTCCCTTGTAAATACGCTGCTGCATTTGGGCGTATTCAGCGGCTACGGGTGCCGCGACTTCGAGCTCGGGGACACCTCCGATGCGGAACCAGAATTCGCCATCGTGACTGCCTTGAAGTTCGGTACGTATCGGTGCGCTGGTGGATTCATCCGGAGTGGACATGCGGACGCGGGCAATCTCACGAAGATCCTTCATGTCCACGGTGAGAGTCTTGGGCGATGCGCCATCAGGCTCGGCAAGCCAATAAGACTTTTCGTCAAGGTCGATTGCCATCAGTGGGCTGTGATTGATGGCTGTGTCACTGGCGAGTGCACCGGCGGGTAACTCGGCGGTTCCGGCAATCCCCTCAAATACACCGCTGTGAGCCTCCGTTTCTGACAGCAAGACCTGCAGATTGTCGCCACTGTCGGCAACCATTTTGACAGGAATGGTATCTCTTTCGGCGCTCAGGTCCCGGTCTGAGTCGATGACACGCAGGTAGATATCATTTCCTGGTTTGATCTGGTTTTCAGGTCGCTGCTGAGAAATACGAAGGTCGCTGTCTTCGGCTTCTTCTGCTTCTTCACGAGCGATGCGCTGGCTGAATGTTTCCTTTTCTTTGTCGACGATCTTGCTGCTGGATGCCTCAAATTTTGCGTTTGATGAAATTCGGATCTCAACGTCTGAAAGTGGAACCCGTTTGAATTCCGCTTTGAATTCATCTGGATAATCACACTGAATGGTGTCTGTTCCGATCAATTGCAGCACGTTGTCGTTGGGTTGTGCGTCACCGAGTCGCGTTTCCACGTCAGCACGAAACAGACCGCGTCCCGCTCCGGTGCTTGTCAACATGATGCGTTCGCTGTCACCACCGGGTAGGGTCGTCACGATGACGGGGATCTTGTTGTGCCCACGGCTGATTCCAAGGTCGCTGTCGTGGACAACAATGGACAGCGGTAGCCCAGGAGCGTGTAGACGTGTGCTGCGTCTGCCGAGTCGTCCGACCGTGCGCAACAGGTTCAATTGGTCGATGTAGCGCTCCTCGCTACCATACACTTCTGAAAGATTGAATAACGCCTGGTTTGCGAGGTCTACATTAGGTACCCGTTCCAGTACGCTGCGGAAAATGTCTCTTGCGTCGTCGGCATCACCACGCCGGAATGCCAACACCCCTCTTAAGAATTCTGCTCGGACGACGATATCCATTTCTGGATTACGTGCGAGTTCTTCAAACACAAGTTCAGCTTGATCGTACACCTTTTGCGCCATGAACGACTCGCCAATACCGAACTTTGCTTCCGTAGCTTGCTGCGATTCGGGGTAGCGATTGATCGTGGTTGTGAACTCGCTGCGGGCGACATCATAACGGCTTGCTTTGTAATAGTTGGTAGCGAGTAACAATTGGATTGCAGCTTTGGATTCGTCGTCAATCTGTGGCGACTCGCTGTTTGCCACCAACCATCCTCGCAACACGTCTTCGACAAAATCATGATTTTCGTCACCACCTGCGGTCATCCTTTGTCCACAAACGAAAGTGATTAGGTCAACGGGCAAATCGTTGCGGTTTTTGTCGAACAGAGCTCGGTGCTCATCATAGGTTGTGTAAGCAAGGTTTTCGTCGCCCAGACGGAGATAGAGCGCGGATTGAAGAAGTGGAGCGATCGGGCTGTCCTCATCGATGGTAAGTCCAACACTACCCATTCTGGCGTAGCATTGGGTGACAATGTCTCTCGCTGATTTCAGTCGACGCTCATCCGTTTGTGGAAGATTGGATAGCATGCCTGATGCCAGCGTTGCCGCCTGCAAATAATCGCGACGCGTTAATGCCGCTTGAGAAAATGGAAAGATGGCATCCCATGCATTCCAGTCCTGTCTCTTATACACATCTGACGCTGCCGACGACTCCTTACGTGTAG
>CAJXTM010000316.1 GCA_913061385.1 uncultured Rhodopirellula sp.
TCTACACGTAAGGAGTCGTCGGCAGCGTCAGATGTGTATAAGAGACAGATTCTCCCCCGCGTTCATTCTCAAGTTTTCGCAATCCGATTGGCCATGATCCCGACTTGCGGCGTGTCATGATCGTGACTTTTCAAGCGTTCGAATCGTGGTCGTGGGAATGTGGCGTGATGAGGAGAAAAGAGGAGACGCCAGCTGAATTTACCCGCCGCGTTGCAAAGACACTGCCCGATGCATTTTCTGCCCAATTGCCGGCACATGCATCGCAGGTCGTTGAATCCTATAATCGGATTGTTTACGGACGAGGCAACGCGACGAAAGCTGACGTGGTTGCTGCGTCGCACGTCTGGAATGTCATGAGTTCGCATTCATGATGGGTGGCCGAGTCTATTCAGTGTCAGACGTATCCACGTCAGGCTCATTCATCGATGATGTTACCAACGCTCTCTCTGCGATGGATTCAAGCATGTCATCGAGTGTTCGCGTATCACCGTGGAGGGTCAATTCAATCTGTAACGCGACCAGTCGTATTCCACCGAGTCGATCTGTTTGGAGTTTGACCAGATCTTTGTGGGTGCAAACGATCCAGTGGGTCTGATCACCGAGGTTCTTTGCCCATTCCCGAAGTGATGCGACTGTTTCCGGCGAGTAGGGGTCATGATCAGGCAGGTGGCGGGCGCTCTGAACGATGGCCCCACATTGGCTGACGGTTTGTTCAAATGCATCAGGATTTCCAATGGCCGACAGTACGCCAACGCTTTGCTGCTTGATGGTTGCCAGCGGTAATTGGGTATCTGGGTATTCCAGTAATCCGACAGGATCGTGATCACTTGCAAACATTGGCACCTCTGTATGATTTTCAGCAACGGTTTGCTTGATCGATTCGATTTTTGTTGCATCCACTGCCCGGCAACGTGTGATCAGCACCGCGTCAGCGCGACTCAGGCTAGTCAACGATTCACGCAATAGTCCTCGCGGTAATTGGTAGCCAAAGCCAAATGGGCAGGTGGCATCGATCACAACCAGGTCCAGATCACGGTACAGGCGTCGGTGTTGGAAGCCGTCGTCCATCAGAATGACCTGAGCTTCGAGTTCTTCGACAGCTACTTCTGCCGCTGCCACGCGATCGGGATTTTGAATATGCGGAACATCTGGCAGGCGGGCGTGTAATTCCATTGCTTCGTCATTGGCGTCAGCGTCACCTTGGCCATAACCACGACTGACGATCGCCACTCGCAATCCCCGCTGGCGAAACCACTTGGCAAGCAGGCAGACGACGGGTGTTTTACCGGTGCCTCCAGTCGTCAGGTTGCCCACGCTGATGACTGGGACCCCGCATCGTTGAATTTCAGAGGATTGTCGATCGTATTTTCTGTTGCGACGATCCACTGCAATGCTGTACGGAACACTCGCCAGATGCAGTACGGCCCTCATTGCAATGGCAATGGGGTCTCGGCGTTTACCGCTCATGATCGATCGATGATCCATCAATGAAGTTGTCCTAGGAGTTGCGGCGACCCGGGTCGACAAGGGACTCTGCGTCACTGCCCGGTTGGAACAGTATCTCGTCAGTACTTTGAGGATCGATAGCCCGACAGGCTTCGGTGAGGCGGTCGGCTAGCTCATCCAACGGATCTTCCCATGTCTCAACCGTCGTTTCGATCGGTGGAATGTTTGCCATTTCGTCGAGCAGTAGAATCATCCGAAGGCAATGCCGAAAAAGAATGCCTTCTTCTTTTTGCAACTTGCGAGCCGTCACGTACTTGTTGAAGTCGCCACCAAATTCCATCAACTCTCCCACGATCCAGACCGGACGAACGTTGACGTTGTGGACGCGTGGAAATTCATGGCGGAACATACGCAAAACTTTTTCGCCGATCGTGAGTGGCCAGACACGCGGTTCCTGAAACATGACTCGTCCAAATCCGCGGTCGACAACTTCTTCTTCCTCTTCTTCAGATTTTGCACCCAGTTCTTCCGCGGTGGCCAAACCGAGTTGCAGCAATTGTGGATCCAGTCGACTGGTTGCCAGTGTTCCCGGTGGCATCTCGTCTATCGATGGCATACGCGTGAATCGAGCAACTGTCCCGGGGACTTCCAAAACACTTTCTAAAGCTGCAATACGTTCTTGAGGGTCGGCGATCGCCAACTGGTCTGCCAGGTAGACACCGAATAGTGGGTTGATGCTTCGAAGGTGAACTAGTCTGTCCAGACGCTCGGTGGGTTTCGCCGTTTCAGGTTTGTAGTTCTCGACTTCGTAGCCGCGACTTTCAATCAGTGCAGGATCCTGATTGTCTTCTTCTTGGGTGTCATTTGTATCGGCATCAGTTTCCCGCATTTTGTCCAACAAGCCGCCAAACAGCCCTTCGGTCTTGGTTGGTTCGTCTGATTGGCTTTCCTTGCGGGCTGTTTTGGGTGCCGCAGCGACCGGTTTTGGATCAAGCTCCAAATATCCAGCTGACCAGAGTGTGATTAACATGCGGTTGAGATCACGCTGCGCTTCCTCGATTCCCTTGGAGGTCAGCAGGCGTCGGCCGACCATGTCCCTGAGTGGTTGTACTGCAGGATCCTTGCTGAAAAAGTATGCCAGTAGTCGCCACGGCAAGCGGCCACGACTGGCAAGATCACCTGCTTCTGCCTGTTGTAACTGCAGGAACTGTTGCTCATTCCAGTAGGTTTCACCGGAACGTCGCTTGGGCATTTTCTTCTTCAGCTGCTTTTTGGCTTTCATCAGCCCAGGGTCTTTGGTGTCCTCGGGAATCGAGTCGTATTTCTCTCGCCAACGATGAATCTTGACATCGTCTTCATGGGCTAATGCAAATACATAGCCGCGATCGTCGAATTGCGGTCGGCCAGCTCGCCCGAAAATCTGCTGTGCTGAGGCAGTTTCAACCAATTTCTTTTTGTCACGTGGTCCTTTGAGCAGGCAGGGCAGGATCACGCTCCGAGCTGGTAGATTGATTCCCGCAGCAAGTGTTTCGGTGCACACACAGAATGCCAGCAGTTTCCTTTGAAACAACTCTTCCACGATGCGGCGGTAACGTGGCAGAATTCCGGCGTGGTGTACCCCAACACCACGCATCAAAATCTGTTTCAGTTTGGGGCCGGCACCCTCTGACATCGTTGCCTGATTTAAATAATCTGCCAACTCACTTTGACGCTGCTTGTCGATCAGTTTCTTACCTTTCAGTAACTCTGCGGTCGTCCAGCATTGCGAACGACTAAAGCAGAACATCAAGCTCGGGGTGCGTCGAGCAACGTCATCGCCCGCTGCCAGGGTTTCGGACACGTCGGCCAGCAACTCATCCCCAATCCACTCATACTGCAGGGGAACTTTACGCTCTGTGCCGACAACCAACTGAAGACGGCGGTTATGAGCACGACTCAACCATGACGTGAATTCGAGAGCGTTGCCAACAGTTGCACTGATCAGCAATGTTCGCACATGTGCAGGCAATAATCCGAGAGTCAGTTCCCAGACAATTCCGCGTTCCAAGTCGTTGAAGGAGTGGAATTCATCCATCACGACTGCTGAAACCTCACCGAAATCAAATGCCTCCGGGTTCAGCAAGCGATTCAACAAAATTTCAGCGACAACTACCAAAACGGGCGCGTCCGGATTCACGCGGCGATTACCCGTGACCAAGCCAACACTGTCAGCTGAGAAACCCCAACGTACCGCTGATTGCCGTAACTCGTCTAGTTTTTGATCGGTCAGGGCAATTAGCGGTGTCGTGTAATACATCCGTTGACCGGTCCGCAATGCCTCGTAAACTGCAGCTTCGGCAATCAGCGTCTTGCCTGTTCCGGTGGGAGCACAGACCAGTACTCCTTGCTCGCCAGTAAAATAGGCAAGCAGAGCTTCCTCCTGAACCGGGTAAGGATCGAAGGGCAATCGATCAAAGTACTCGGCGGCAAGCTCATCGCGATCAGGGGCGGCAAGCTCATCGCGATCAGGGAGGTCGCTGGGCTGATGAACGCTGGGCTGATTGGCGTTTGGCTGATTGTCGCTTGGCTGATTGTCGCTTGGCTTGTTCATGACTGCACACTTATAACAGGCAAGGGCGGATGGTGGCAGATGCGACGACCTTCTGTGGCATCCCGACAACAAAAACTCGTGATTTTGAGTCTTTAAATGACCAATTTAAGAAAGGACGCCGTCGAAATCTGGAATGCGGGCGTCGATTCCGTCCGCGCCCAAACTCTCGTCAACCGAGAGGTGGCTGTCGATGATGATCGGTTGATCATAGGTGCATATCAGTGGAAACGCAGTGACTTTGATCGGATTCTTGTGGTGGGCGCGGGGAAAGCAGGGGCGGCGATGACTCGCGGATTGGTGGCATCCATCGGCGATTGGCTTCCGGTTTCTGGATGGGTCAATGTCCCAGAGGGTACTGAGGTTCCAGAAATCTTCAACGGAAAACCATTGGCGGGCCAAGTGCATCTGCATCCCGCCAGGCCTGCCGGTGTCAATGAACCGACTGTCGAAGGAGTCAACGGAACCGAGCAAATTATTCAGAAGGTCAGTGATGCAGGAAAACGGGATTTGTGTATCGCTTTGATTTCGGGAGGCGGCAGCGCGCTGATGCCAGCTCCCATCGGTGATGTCACGTTAGCCGATAAATTGGAAGTTACGAGATTTTTGAGTGGCGCAGGAGCTGATATCACTGAACTTAATATAGTTCGTAAGCATCTAAGTCGTGTCAAAGGTGGGGGGCTTTTGGACGCTTGCCATGCCGCAGAAATGATCACTCTGGTGCTTTCAGATGTGCTCGGTGATCCGCTGGATTTGATCGCTTCAGGACCGACAGTGATCGATTCTTCAACCCCAAGTCAAGCTCTTGAGGTGTTGCGAATGTATGATCCCGAAAAACGCCTGCCCGCATCCATCTTTAAAACATTAAATCGGGCAATGCAAGGAAAGACGCGGCCTGTGACATCCAGAACTTGTCCGCATACATCACTTGTCATTGGCAACAATGCAGTGGCAGTTGATGAGGCTGGAATCGTTGCTGAGAGTCGAGGGTACAACCACGTCATGCAATCTGCTCGAAAATGTGAAGGGTCGGCAGAAGACGTTGGACGGAAATTGGCCGAAATGACAATCCATATGTTGAGAGCCGAGTCGGCGACACATCGCAACGATTGTCTGATCACCGGTGGTGAACCTACTGTGACACTCGCACCCGAAGCGATTCGTGGTCTTGGAGGCCGTAACCAGCAACTGATTCTAAGCGCTTATCAAACATTGCTGGGTTGTGATTTGTCAGACCGGGAATGGGACAGCTTGTGTTTGCTATCCGGGGGAACCGACGGCGAAGATGGGCCGACGGATGCTGCCGGAGCGATCTTGGATTCCGAAGTGCATCAAAATGCCAGCAGGCACCAACTCCAAGTCGACGATTACCTGAAAAGAAATGATGCTTATCGTTTCTTTGAGCAGACTGGCGGATTGCTCAAGACGGGCCCAACGGGAACCAATGTCTGTGACGTGCGAGTGGTGGTGGTCACTCCTGCTACGTGAGGTCAATTGCTCTGGATTTGGGGTTTTGCAGCCTGTTAGCTGTCTCTTATACACATCTCCGAGCCCACGAGACCGAGGCTGATCTCGT
>CAJXTM010000317.1 GCA_913061385.1 uncultured Rhodopirellula sp.
CGAGATCAGCCTCGGTCTCGTGGGCTCGGAGATGTGTATAAGAGACAGAGTCAATCAGGGATGAATCGCGAGGATGTCTTAAAACGCTTTCATGCTCACGAGGGCGTGTGGGATGTCGTGGTGATTGGAGGTGGAGCCACTGGTGTAGCCGTGGCCATGGATGCGGCAATTCGCGGTCTGAGTGTTGTGCTGGTTGAGCAATCAGATTTTGGGAAAGGGACTTCCAGTCGCAGTACCAAGCTGGTTCATGGTGGGGTCCGTTATTTGCAACAGGGGAACATCACACTTGTCCGGGATGCCCTGCGGGAACGTACGTTACTGAGAGCCAATGCACCTCACCTGGTTCACGACTTGCCATTTGTGATTCCCTGCCGAAGCTGGTGGCAGCGTTTCTTTTATGGGGTGGGTTTGAAGGTCTATGATTTCCTTGCTGTGGGTAACAGCTTTGGAAGCTCGCGAAACTTGTCAGTAGCTGAAACGATGAAGACAGTTCCAGTGCTGAGCAGGAATCAGATCAAGGGTGGAGTCCTGTATCATGATGGTCAATTTGATGATGCGCGATTGCTGATCAGCATGGTGCGAACAGGCCATGATGCGGGCGCATGTTTATTGAATTACATGCGAGTTACAAGTTTGATTCGCGGTAAGGATCAAGGTGTTTCTGGGGTTAACGTCAGCGATGCTGAATCGGGAGAGGAGTTCAGTATCAAGGGTCGAGCTGTGATCAATGCGACTGGGCCATTCAGCGATGCAATCCGCTCGATGGACGATGCAAACCAGGAAACCATGATTGCCCCAAGTCAGGGTGTGCATTTGGTTCTACCCCGTGCTTTTTACCCTGGTGATACAGCGATCATCGTACCGAAGACTTCCGATGGGAGAGTGATCTTCGTTATTCCTTGGCACGGACACGCTATTGTTGGAACGACAGACACCCCAATTGACGAGGCCTGTCTTGAACCGATGCCGCAACAGCAGGAAGTGCAATTTCTGCTCGCCACGGTAGCTGATTACCTTGAACGGGCACCCGAACCTGAAGACGTGCTTGGTTATTTCACAGGTGTGCGTCCTCTGGTTAAGGGTGATAAGTCAGCACGAACAGCGTCGCTGTCGCGTGATCATGTCATACGGGTGTCGGCCACCGGTTTGATCACGATCGCGGGCGGCAAGTGGACGACAGTACGAAAAATGGCCGAAGATTGCGTGAACAAAGCAGTTCAATTGCACCGGCTTGCAGCTCAGCCATGCAGTACACAGAATCACAAGTTGCACGGCGCGTGTGATCAAGTTGTCGAGACCGGTGAGCGTGCTGTTTATGGAGCAGATCTTGTGCATCTGCAACAATTGGAACATTGCCAGCCGAAGTTAGCGAAAAAATTGTCAGACTCCTTTGGTATCACAGCAGCGCAGGTAATCTGGGCTGCACGGCAGGAGATGGCACAGACTGTCGAGGATGTGCTGGCGCGTCGGACCCGTGCGTTGTTCCTAGATGCTCGAGCCGCTGTTGCCATGGCACCTGCGGTGGCAGCTTTATTAGCAGAAGAGTTAGGTCGCGACGCCGAGTGGTGTGACATGCAAGTGAACGAATTCAACCAAGTAGCAAAAAACTACCTTCCAGTGTCGTGAGCCTGCGTCTGGGATTGAAATCATCTTACATCGAGGAAAATATGAGTCCTTACGTTGCAGAATTTATCGGAACGATGCTGCTGATCCTGTTTGGCAATGGAGTGGTTGCCAATGTTCTGTTGAAGCGTACTAAAGGAAACGATGCAGGTTGGATTGTGATCTCAGCTGGTTGGGGTGTGGCCGTTTATATCGGAGCATTTTGTAGCAATGAATATAGTGGGGCTCAACTCAATCCAGCTGTGACTGTCGCGACGATGCTCAATGGCGACTTGGGTTACTTGATGGGAGCCGGTTACATGCTGGCCCAGTTCCTCGGCGCCATGGCGGGTGCTTTGCTGGTTTACTTGTTTTACAAAGAGCACTTCACGGTGACGCAGGACCCGGATGCAAAGTTGGGTTGTTTTTCAACAGCCCCCAATATTCGAAAGTCAGGCCAAGCTTTCTTTTGCGAGATGGTTGGAACTTTTGCGTTGATCTTGCCCATCTTTCTGATCGCCTCACCAACATTAGTGCACAAATCGAAAGTTGCCGAAACGGTTGCCTCTGGCGCTGATGTGGCAGGTGCTGATGTGGCAGGTGCTGATGTGGCAGGTGCTGATGTGGCAGGTGCTGATGATGAATCCGGACTCCCCGAATCAACGTTGGGGTTGGGATCTCTTGGATTACTTCCCGTGGGATTGTTGGTGTTTGGAATTGGCATGTCACTTGGTGGGACGACGGGATACGCCATCAACCCTGCACGTGATCTTGGGCCACGAATAATCCACGCCTTGTTGCCCATTAAAGGTAAACGGGACAGTGACTGGAGTTACGCTTGGGTGCCGGTGGCTGGACCGATCGCAGGTGCCATTCTTGCCACTGGCGTGTACAAGCTTCTTTCCCTGACAGTTGCATCCTGATGCTCGAATCCGTTTTGCATTGAGCTTGTTGAATCACCTGCCAAGTATTCTGACTGCTGGCCAGTACCAAGGTTGCACTTCAGTACTCATGGACTGGAGTGCAGTGATCTAAGAAAACTTGGGTACTCACTTTACCGTGATTGGCAGGCTTTCGGAGTGGCTGTTGAATTCCGGTGCGTACATGCATTGGATTTCCGCTACGCCTGTTTGATACTTGCCTCGCAGTTGAACACGTGTTGAATATTCAAAGACATAGGTCCCTTTGGGTAGGTAGTCAATGAAGAAGTGACTAGCTGTGTCACGGGTCGACTCGTAATAGGCGAGTCCATCCTGAAACTTGTAGCGAGAAAGCACATTCACTGGTTCGGTCCCACTGCCGCGGTAATCTTTGAGGTGGATGTACTCCATGTCCCGGTCTGTCTTCAGAACGACACGTACGACCAGTTCATCACCGACTGCAACAGGGCCTTTGACCGGTTCGAGAGTTGGACCACTGATGGTATTCTTTTTGATAAGTAGTTGTTTCGTCAGTTTCAGGGGGGTGCCTTCATAGGCGGTCACTTTGGACATGTCCTCCATGTACTGCCAGTGAACACTTCCCCAAGCAACGCCTTTGTCAATTTTCTTGACAACGATATTTCCTTGATCGGGTTTCACATCCGACCCAACAACTCGTGCTTCGTAGAATCCTGTCCCCGCTTCGATGTCTTTTGGCTTGATCGGTTCACCTGCCAGCGCAATCTGAACGATTTCATTAGAGGCGAGTAGATCGCTGCCACGTAGCAGGAGCGAGTAGACGGCATCAGCAGTTGCCTTGGTTGTTTTCCAGTCTTGAGTCTGCTTCTGCTTCAGCATCCATACTTTGCAGTCCTCGACTGATTTCTGGTCGTTCATTACCTCATCAAAAGCCTCAATCATCATGGCTTGAGTTTCGATCGGGGCGCGGTACCACCACCAAGAAAGTTCCGTGTCACGCCAGAACATCCCAAGTTCATCATCAGTCACGGAATGTTCCTTGATAGATGCCATGATCGCTTTGGCTGTTTCCAGTTCATCGACACGTTTGAGTGCGATGGCGAGATGGGCCTGAGATTGTCGATAACCTAGTTTTAGCCAATGTTCTTTGGCTTGCGATGTCCAGTAGTTGAATGCAGCCTTATGTTGTTGGGCGATTGCTTGATCTTTTAAGAAGAAGCTTCGACCGTAAAGGTATAGTGCAATGGTGGAGCTGAGATGATTCTTATCTCGGTTTTCAGGCTTGATTTCGTTGTATCGCTTTGTGGCCCAATTATCGAGATGTTTGAGTGATTTGACTGCTGCCGAAACATCCACATCAACACCAAGATGCCGCATGCGTCCAAAGCCGGTGGTGATGTAGAGGGTGATGTAACTGTTCGGCCGGCCACCAGCAAACCATGGCCACGAACCATCTTGCAGTTGCATTTCCGTAATCTTTCGGAGTGCTCTTCCCGTCTCACTGTTGAGCCGATTGTCATCAAACAGGATCCCGACATTTCGTCGTGCTTGGCTCTCACTTTGTGCCTGTCGAAACCATGGGGTTTCTTCAATCATCAAAGACTTCAAGTCCTCGTTTTTCTCCAAGGGGCTGTCCAGAGCGGGGGTCGCTCGCCACTGTTCAAAGACGCGGTGAATCTTGGGATCACTATTCGCAATGTGTCGTGCCAATGCATTGGCGTACAGTCGGTTGAATGTTTGCTCACTGCACTCGTGCGGATACTCCATCAGGTACGGCAGGGCCATGACGGCGTACCAGGACGGGTTCGAGGTCATTTGCACAGTCAATGACTGGTGCTTCAGAGATTGTGACTGACCCGATTGAAGTAGTTTCTCAAACGAGAATGTTTCCGTAGCAGGACCGCGAATTGGTAACGGCAGCGACTCGGTCACAAGAATACGTCTTGAGAGGATCGGCAGATAACCAATCTCGCCGTCATCCAGTTTTCCTGTCGACGCAACCGCTTTGTAGGTCAGGAAGCCAAGGTCATCGGGGATTCTTAATCGCCATGAGTAGGTTTTTGATTCACCAGCAGCCATTTTAAATTGCTGCTTTGGCATTGAGTTGCCAATTTTTGAATCGACTTCGGCGTCGGTTCGTGCATCAGCAAATGTCAATTGGACAGTACCTGACTGTTGTGTCGGTGATTGATTGCTGACTTTGACTGTGAATTCCACCTCATCACCCTCGCGGAGGAATCGCGGTGGGTTGGGTTGCACCATTAAGTCTTTGGCCGTGACAGTTGTCCCTGTGAGAAATCCAGATCGCAATTTCTGATCATGGGCGAAGCCCATGAAACGCCACTCTGTAAGGGCCTCGGGCATCGTGAATTCAAGGCGGATAATTCCATCCTCATTGGAAACAAGATCCGGATAGAAGAAGGCAGTTTCGTTAAGGTTTTTGCGAATGGAGACGGTGTCGAGATCCACTGGTTTTTCCGCAGCCTTCTCATCCGCTTGTTTGAAACTTGCACTCTTTTTGTCAGATGCTTCAACCAAACCACCCATCGTCATTCCCTCTGCAGCCTTGCTCATTGGGGGAGCGGCGGCATTCATTGCAGCAGCAGGTGCATCCATCAGCATCTCTTGCGTCGCAGCACCGCCACCACCGCGAGAACGAAGCATCCTGCGGCCAACCGGTCGCATCGTTAGGCTTTGAGTGATGCGTGATGGCCAATGGCGATAAGTCAGGCTTGCATCGCGATAAGAACTCTTCCAAGAGTGAAAGATCGCTTGCAAATTCTTCTGCTGGTTTTGGAAATACGTTCTCGATGTGAGGGTGTCCCGCCGAAATCCATTGATTGCGGAAGGCCACGAGTGCGGTCGGTAGGCATCCAGCGATGCGTCGTACATCGTTGCCACAAGTTCAGCAATACGCTTCTCAGCATCAACACCGGTGATGATCGCAGTCCACTTTTCCTGTGCACCCGGTTTCAATTTCGACACCATGTGTTCCCACTTCACCAACAACTGTTTGTTTGTCCATGGAACATTTACAAACTGAGTGTTCACATAGGATCTGTCTCTTATACACATCTCCGAGCCCACGAGACCGAGGCTGATCTC
>CAJXTM010000318.1 GCA_913061385.1 uncultured Rhodopirellula sp.
TCTCGTGGGCTCGGAGATGTGTATAAGAGACAGGATCCGGCGTGAGTTCGATTTTTTCGTCTTCGTTCTTTGGATTGCGACCAAAGATATCGCGATCAAGCGGGCTTGGAAGAAAGCGGATAACGGCATCGAGCATTGGCTGGACACCTTTATTTTTGAAGGCGGTGCCCATGTAAACGGGCGTCGCTCCACCGAGGACAGCGTCACGAGTGACCGTGTAAATCAAGTCTTTCGGAACCTCTTCTTCACTGAGCAGCATTTCCATCATCTCGTCACTGTACATCGACAGTGATTCGAGCATTTTTCCACGCCTATCTTCTGCTTCGTCTTGTAGCTCAGCTGGGATCGGCCCTACGATGACCTCTTCACCCTCGTCGCCTGCATGAGTCTGCGCGGTCATTTCAATCAGATCGATAACACCTGCGAAGTTATCTTCGGCACCGATTGGAATTTGCATCATGAACGCGTCAGCGCCCAGTTTGTCGCGTAACTGCTCAACAACGCGATATGGGTTGGCACCCGTCCGGTCCATCTTGTTGACGAAGGCAAGGCGAGGCACTTGGTAACGCTTCATCTGGCGGTCCACCGTGATGGACTGACTCTGCACGCCGCCCACGCTACACAGGACAAGCACTGCACCATCCAGCACGCGTAAACTGCGTTCCACTTCAACTGTGAAGTCAACGTGACCCGGTGTATCGATCAAGTTGATCGGATGATCTTTGTAGATCACGCTCGTGGCGGCGCTGGTAATGGTGATCCCGCGCTCGCGCTCGAGTTCCATGTGATCCATCGTGGCTCCGTCACCGTCACCCCGCACCTCTTCGATCTTGTGAATCCGTCCGGTGTAGTAAAGGACACGCTCGCTCAAGGTAGTTTTCCCTGAATCGATATGGGCGCTAATCCCGATGTTTCTCAGTTTATCCAGACTCATAACTTTCACCTGAACAGGGCTATCGCTTGCGGCATCGATGGTGACACGGCGAACAGGCCGCATCGATTTTTAAATTCCAGTCGACGCTGAAGGAGAGCTCAGTTTTGTTTGGGCGCGGTTCACGCCAGGGGGTTGTGGATGGCCATTTTCATTTACGATATTGTTCGAGGCGGACGCCAGCGTGGTAACCCACTTATCCTGACGATCTGGCTTGTGCAGAACTCTAAACGCAGCTCATCCATTCCACCGGAGTCGAGGTCGCGTTTTCAGCGACCTCCGATTTAACCGGACGCCGCATGCGATCTCCGCTCGGCGTTAATCGAGTGCATCGATTGCCCTGCATCCGTCCCACAACTGAGCCTCAAGTTGTGCCAACAGTCGCGTGAACGCTACTGGCCGGGACGCTTGCTACTTCGCGTATGAAGGAAGAGAGAAGAAACCTATTTCCTTGTCATTCCGCATACGATCGTCGGTGAGACAGGCAAATTGACGCCTGCACTTTGAAGTGTCCCAGACTGCCCTGGAACACCATCGCACAGCCGTAAAACTTCCGCCCACCGAAGCATTTGGGGAATATGGCAAAGGTTTTTGGTTCGCGAAAGGGCAAATCTTGGTCCAATTTCCCCTTGCGACCAAGTTTCCTCAAAGGCATACTCTTCATTCAGTCGCTCGACGCCCCTCGATTTGGGACGCTCGAATGGCCTAATGATGATCTTTTGGCGAGTCGATAAACTGAGTTTGTCGGCCGTTCAGACCGTTCGCCTCTCTTTTTGAGACACACATGCCTCCAAGACCAATGAGCACGCGTAGCCGTGCCCGCAAACGCTCCCGAGTTCGCTCTCGCACCCGTAAGAAAGACCCTATTTTCGTCGATGGCCAGCGTCCTCGACCGATGTTCGTCGACTACAAAGATGTCGACCTGCTGAAGAAAATGGTGAATCGCCAAGGCCGAATCGTTGGCCGCCGCAAGAGCGGTTGTACTGCTGCCAGCCAGCACGCTGTCACCGCGGCGGTCAAACGCGCTCGCTTCATGGCACTGCTGCCATTCGTAGGTGAGTAGCCAACATTGAGTTTGCTCATGCCCTCCACAGGTGCTGAAATCTGTGAGGGGCGAAGTGGCTGACCGTCAGACCTCGACCGCATGCTGCCACCGTCTGCACGGGCCCGACTTGGGCTGTTGTGCAATCAGGCGACTCCGGGTTGGCACGCATGGTCAGATGATCGATTTCCCGAGAAACACCCTGAACTAGCAGCGTTTACTGATCGGGATGCGTTCTACATGGAACAGCCATGGCTCTCGAGCCACGTTGTGCGAAATCGCTTGTAGAGTGCAGTACCAGCGCAACCCTGCATCCGTGCGATTAAATAAACCGTGCTGAGTCGACTGCCTGGCACTCAGACTCACCTAGGGCAGCAGTCCGCTTCGTACGCCGACGATGTGGTGCGATCAGACGACCGGGATCCTGATCGGTTAAACTTGGTCTGCGGACCAGCCTCCGAAGCCCGAACAATCTTCGACCAAGGCATTTCCTCTGCATGCCCCCAACCTCATTTCCCAGCCTTTGTCGAAACCGGTGCCCTTGCTGCCATGACCTTCTCAATTGAACGTCGGATCGAATTCCGAGACACGGACGCGGCTGGGATTGTCCACTTTTCCGCGTTTTTTCCGATGATGGAAGCTGCCGAGCACGCGATGCTCCGCTCTCTGGGAATCTCCGTCCTGCCCGACACGGAGACTTTTTTGGCCGATGGCACCGAACTGCCGCCAGTGACATGGCCTCGGATTGCCGCAAACTGTAGGTATTGTGCTGCAGCTCGGTTTGAAGATTTACTCCGCATCGAGGTCCAAGTGACCCGAATTGGTAACACCAGCGTCGAATACCAATGTCGTTTCTCCCGAGAGGATGAGTTGATCGCTGAGGGAACACTTACAGCGGTCTGCTGCTACCTGAACCACACATCCCAGCACGGCACGACAGGGCATCTCACCAAGACCCCGATTCCAGAATCGATAAGAAAGCTGCTGACACGCCACCAATGATGGCAAACCTTTTTCAAGTTCATTGCGTAGCAGACCTACACTAGGTGAACCGCGGAGGGCAATTCGCCCGAAAAGTGTACCTAGAGCGGCGATTCCGGGCAGATAACAGCCTGGTGCCTGCCTCCCCTATCTTCTTGTTTTCAATGTTTGAGTGGCTCGGAATGACGTCTTGCCTCGCTGAATTTATGGTCGGATCCACCGAAATGCTGTCCTTTGTGGGCTTCATGGACCAAGGACTTCTCCTCGGCCAAGCTTTAAAGTGGCTGCCCACTTGGCTGACCCCGCTGTGGTTAATCGGCGTGGGGCTCGGCATCGGGGCGTTGGTTTCCGCGGTCGTTTTCGGCTCTCTAGCCCTTCTTTCTCTTGTACCCGGTATCGGCACTTTGGCAGACTCGCCGAAGCGAGGTATCTCAGCATCACTCATTCTTGGCGGTGTATTCGCGATCGGATTGTGTGCGATCTATATTCCCCGCTCGAGCGAATATGGCGAGGCATTGTTCTTGCCGCTGTTTTGCATTGGTGCCATCTTGGGATTTGGGGTCATTTACGGAGCGTGGCATCGCACACGGGTTGAGTGGTTTCAGATTTTGGGCGAGGGCATCGTCCCTTACCTGCTTTCGATCGCCGGTGCCTTTGTTCTGATCGCGGCAATTGCGACTCCGATGTTGACTAATCCCATGTCTTTCATTGAGGCAATTCCACAGGTCAACTTGGTGGGTGACGGTACGGTCCGCTCAGTCGTCACAGTCCCCGGCAACGATGTCGACACCGAAGTCGACCTTGCTCCCTTTTTACCAGCGAACATTAATTACAATCTGCGTAACGCAGCCGAACTGACAATCGAAAGCAACCGAACTGTTTTCATCGCAGATGCCGCGGACTCGGCCAACTTTCTCACCCCCCCAACTCGAGTCGACGCGGATGAACCGCTCGACTTTCGTTCGGAGAACCGCGAGAGGCCACCAGTTCCTGGCGACCCGGTGCTGCTTCACATTCAAAATCGTGAGCTCGACGCTGCGACCGTTGTTTTCACCTTCAAGTACGTTCCAATGGTTCCGCAGGCATCATCCATTTTGATGCTTGCGATTATCTTTTTCATGACGACCACTTCGATCGTGGTTTTCAGACAGGCTGCGCCCCGCGTCTGGGCACTTGCACTCTCAACGGCAAAGAACGAGATGGCGCAACCGCTTTATCTGCTATTGCTGACGATCGGTTTGGTCGGCGTGTTGCTGTTTGCCATCTACCCCTTCAACACCCTCGGCGATGACATTCGGCTGCTAAAAGATAGCGGCGTGACCTTGATCATGATCCTGTGCATGTTGCAGGCCGTCTGGAGTGCTGGCACCAGCGTGAGCGACGAAATCGAAGGCCGAACAGCCTTGACTGTACTTAGCAAGCCCGTGAGTCGTCGTTCATTCATTCTTGGCAAGTACGCCGGAATCATGCTTTCTGTCTTGGTCCTGTTCCTGATCATCGCTTCGGTACTGCTTGTGGTGATCAGCTACAAACCGATCTACGATGCTCGAGAAACCAGTCGCGGTGATACGACATGGCAAGAGAGCCACGAAGAAGTGATGACCACTGTCCCGGTTTTGGGACTGTATTTCATGGAAACCATGGCGATTGGTGCTGTGGCTGTCGCGTTAGCCACTCGACTCCCCCTGCTTGCCAATTTCATCACATGCTTCGTGATTTACGTGATCGGAAACCTGACCTCACCGCTGGTGGCGTCGACGGAGGGGAATAATGAGCTGGTAGGGTTCGTAGGAAAGTTGATAGCGGTGGTGGTGCCGAACCTGAATATCTTCAATGTCCAATCGGCAGTAGATGCAGGAAATCAGATTCCAGTTCTCTACTTGGCAGGCGCTTTCAATTACCTTGTATGTTTCACGATCGCAGTCTGGATGCTGGCGATGCTACTTTTTGATGATCGAGACTTGGCTTGATTTGCGAGACTGAGACGTCGGACGGGAACAAGCAGACGACAGGGTTCGATCCCCAACGTTAGTCGCCTCTCTGTCTGCTCCAAACCAATCTCTTCGAGGAGCTGACAAGATTGAGTCGATTCAACACCCTAGCCCAACTGCGACACGAGCCGGAGGCTCGCGGGTTCGAACTCTCTTTTATCTGGTCCAGCTTGGCAGGTTTACTGGTGCCGGCACTGGTAATTTTGGTCGGCGTGATCGCGATGCTCCTCGACAAGAAGGGCCTCAAAGACGACACGTTAACACTGGGAACCCACCTGACGGTTCCGTTGAGTACAGAATTCACTGACCAGGACTCGTTGATGCAGCTGACCCTGCTGGTCGGTTTTACATTGCTGACTGCAGCTGTCCTTGCAGGTTGTGTATGGCTGCACCGACGAAGTGCCGACGCTCGCGCAAATCGGATCGTCAAATCGCTGCATGGACGCATCCTCAAGCAAAGCTTGAGACGTGCTGAAGTAGAGGGTGCCGCCGCACAGCACGTCCGAGCCGATGATATCATCGGCCACCAACTGCCCTGCATTCAGACGGGGCTCTCTCAGTGGTATCAAGCGATTCCCCGCAGCTTGCTGACTCTGATTGGCTGTGTTTTCTCTGTCTCTTATACACATCTGACGCTGCCGACGACTCCTTACGTGTAG
>CAJXTM010000319.1 GCA_913061385.1 uncultured Rhodopirellula sp.
CTCTGCGACGGGTGCCTCTGCGACGGGTGCCTCGGCGACTGGATTCCCCATCCCAAGCATTTCAGCGATCTGATCGTCACCACCGGCAGCAGCTTGCTCGGCATTGAGCAGCGGGAAGCTGTCTTCCAAGCTTTGTACTGGTGCACTGGCAAGCTCTTCGAGAGCTTCCCGACGGTAGTTCACCTCAGACTCCTGGAAAATACGGAATCCAGTTCCAGCGGGAATGAGATGTCCAAGAATCACGTTTTCTTTCAGACCCACCAACTTGTCAACTTTGCCAGCCAGCGCGGCTTCAGTCAGAACCTTGGTGGTTTCCTGGAAGGAAGCAGCACTGATGAAGCTATTGGACTGCACCGCTGCCTTGGTGATACCAAGTAACTGTGTACTAGCAGTCGCACTCTTCGGACGCTTACCTTTGGCGATCGCACCTCCAAGAGCCTCGATCTGACCATTAGTTTGCTCAAACGCCTCTCTTGGAATGATCGTGTCCTTGGCGTAATCACTGTCCCCAGGATTCGAGACCTTGATACAACCGCTGAGTTCTTCATTAGCTTTTCGGAACTGGAAGCGATCCATCACCAAACCAGGCAGCAGATTAGTATCACCGGAGGTTTCGATTTTCACTTTACGAAGCATACGTGCGATGATGATCTCGCAGTGCTTATCGTTAATCTCAACCTTCTGAGACTGATAAACTTGCTGGATTTCATGCAACAGATACTGCTGCACGGCTTCCTCACCGGAAACTCTCAGGATGTCGTGTGGAACCAATGGTCCATCGACCAATGCCTGACCGGCTTTGACCAAGTCACCACTGTGCACTTGGAAGTGCTTTCCGTGGGGCACAAGGTGTTCACGCTCAATTCCTGATTCACTACGAACGATGATTGTTCGCTTGCCTCGTTTTCGTTCTTTGAGTATTTCGACTTCGCCGTCGACCTCTGCGATAACCGCCGGATCTTTCGGTTTGCGAGCCTCGAAGATCTCGGTCACACGTGGCAGACCGCCAGTGATGTCAGAGACACCACCTGCATCACGCGGCATCTCAGCGAGCACGGTACCGGGTACGATGTCGGCACCTTCCTTCACGATGATCATTGCACGTTCCGGCAGGTACTGCACATCAAGCGCTTTACGTTCTTCGCCCTCAATAGCTTCCACAACAATTTGCGGATGAAGATCACCTTTGTGGTCAACGATCATCATTCGCATATTACCGCTGGCTTCGCGTTCGACACGCATCGTTTCGCCATCAACGATATCTTCGAACCGAACCTTACCAGGAACCTCGGAAAGAATTGGGATCGAATACGGGTTCCATTCGCAAAGAACGGTTCCTTCTTTGACCTTCTTGCCTTCCTTGACTCTCAAGGTTGCACCGGTGGGAACAGGATACGATTCGATCTCACGACCGCGATCATCCACGATGGCAATTTCACCATTTCGCGTCAGCACAATCTGCTCACCCGAAGTGTTCTCAACCGACCGCATACGGGTCAAGCGGATCTCACCAGCCTTCTTAGACTTGATATCCGACTCAACCGATTGCTTACTCACGCTACCACCGATGTGGAACGTACGCATGGTCAATTGGGTACCCGGCTCGCCGATACTTTGAGCGGCGATGATCCCGACGGCCATGCCCTCTTCGACCAACGTACTGGTCGACATATCCATTCCGTAGCAGCACCGACAAACACCCAAGGGTGCATCACATGTCATTGGCGTACGAACTTGAATCTTCTCGAGACCCATGGCCTCAATTTTTCGAGCGATCTCTGGCGTGATCATTTCGTTCTCAGCAACAATCACCTCGTCAGTTACCGGGTTAACGATTGCCTGGCGACTAACACGACCATTGATCGAATCGACAAGACTCACTTCGACCTTCTCACCGCGATAAACCACACCTTTGGTGATTCCCTGCGTGGTACCACAGTCATCCATCGTGATCACAACATTCTGAGCCACGTCAGCCAACTTACGTGTCAGGTAACCACTATCCGCTGTCTTCAATGCCGTATCGGCTAGACCTTTACGAGCACCGTGAGTCGAACTGAAATACTCCAACACCGACAATCCTTCACGGAAGTTTGCCTTAATGGGTGTTTCAATGATTTCACCCGTTGGCTTGGCCATCAGACCACGCATACCGGCGAGTTGTCGAATTTGCTCAATACCACCACGAGCACCCGAGTGCGACATCAGGAACACAGGATTGATGTACCACCCACCCTCGCGGATATCGTTTTTCATGGCGTCCATCATGTCTTTGGTGATCGCCTCACGTGCATTGGTCCATTCGTCCAGCACGTGGTTGTATCGCTCCTGACCACTCATCAAGCCGCGGTCATAGTTCTTCTTCAGCTTCATCACTTCCTTCTCAGCACTCTTGATGAAGGAAGTTTTGGTGTCAGGCGTGACCAAGTCATCCGTCGCGAACGACAAACCGCTGCGCGTCGACTCACTGAAACCCATCTGCATCATGTCGTCGAGCAAGTGAATGGTGGCTCGACGGCCAAGTCGTTGGTAACAGTCGCTGATAGCACCAGCCAAGTCGCTACTTCGCATCGGCCGGTTATAGAAATCCATTCCATCAGGAAGCATTTGGTTGAACCGCACACGGCCCGGAGTCGTGTCGATGATATCCCCATAACGACCGGAATCATCATCCGTCTTGAGTCGCTGGAACTTGGGCAGACGCAGCTTGATCTTCGCATGCAACGCTACCACGCCTTGTGCGAACGCAAGATCCAATTCGTCGTATCCGGCAAACACCATTCCTTCGCCGCGCTGATCTGGCATTTCTACACTCGTGTAGTAGCAACCCATCACGATGTCCTGTGAGGGGCTCATGATCGGCTTACCATTGGATGGCGCGAACACATTATTGGTGCTCATCATCAACGTATGCGACTCGACCTGTGCTTCGATCGACAGCGGCAAGTGCACTGCCATCTGGTCACCATCGAAGTCAGCGTTGAATCCTTTACAGACCAACGGGTGCAGGTGAATGGCGTTACCCTCGACCAAGGTTGGCTCAAAGGCTTGAATTCCCATCCGGTGAAGCGTCGGAGCACGATTCAGCAGCACAGGGTGATTCGTGATGACCTGCTCAAGAATATCCCACACCTCTTCATCTTTGCGCTCCAGCATCTTCTTGGCCGACTTGATGGTATCGGCATGGCCGAGTTCTTTGAGTCGTCGAATGATGAAAGGCTGATAAAGTTCGAGAGCGATTTTCTTGGGAAGCCCGCATTGATGCAACTTCAAACGCGGACCAACAACAATCACACTTCGAGCCGAGTAATCGACACGCTTACCGAGCAAGTTTTCGCGGAAACGACCCTGCTTTCCCTTGATCATATCGGTCAAGGACTTCAGTGGACGATTTGACGAACCCAAGACAGGCCGCTTGCAACGGTTGTTGTCAAACAGTGCATCAACTGACTGCTGCAGCATCCGTTTTTCGTTACGGATAATGACTTCCGGTGCATTCAGATCAACCAATTTTCGCAAGCGATTGTTTCGGTTGATGATACGGCGATACAAGTCATTCAGGTCACTGGTTGCGAAGTTGCCGCTGTCCAGCAGAACCAGAGGACGCAGATCCGGCGGAATGACTGGAATCACATCGAGTACCATCCACTCAGGACGGTTGTCACTGTCACGGATCGACTCAACTATTTTGAGGCGATTGATCAGGTCTTTCTTTTTCTGCTTCGAACCAGTCTCATCAAGATCCACTCGCAGACGCTCAGACAACTGGACAAGGTCAAGCTTATTGAGCAGCTTACGAACAGCCTCCGCACCCATGTCTGCCTCGAACGACCCTTCACCGTACTGAGTACGAGCTGCTCGATACTCTTCTTCGGTCAATAGCTGCTGTGGTTCCAGCTCAGTCGTGCCTGGCTCGATCACAACATAATCTTGGAAGTAGATCACTTTTTCGAGTGAGCTGGTCTTCATATCCAGCAGGTTCCCGAGCCGTGATGGCATCGCTTTGAAGAACCAGATATGAACCACTGGAGCCGCAAGCTCGATGTGGCCCATCCGCTTACGACGAACGCGACTGTGGGTGACTTTCACACCACAGCGGTCGCAGATCATGCCCTTGTACTTCATTCCACGGTACTTGCCACAGGCACACTCCCAGTCCTTCTCAGGTCCAAAAATGCGTTCGCAGAACAAGCCGTCCTTTTCAGGACGATACGTTCGGTAGTTGATCGTTTCGGGCTTCTTGACCTCTCCGAATGACCAGCTCTTGATGTCCTGGGGACGAGCCAGTGAAATCCGAACTGATGCGTAATCGTTGATGCGATCGTAGTTGCTGGATTCGCCAATCGACATATTATTGTGCTCCTGGTCGGCCTTTATTGACCGTTTCCGTGACTGAGACTCTTCTGGCGTGAAATCTGACTAAGACAAATCGTGCTGAATGTTGTTCACGTTTTTACTCTGCCCTAGTCGTGGCAATTTATCTGAAACCCTGATTTACGGATGGGTTTTGCAACCGATACCGTGAACCTAGATAGGTCGTTTCTCGAGCTGCATGTTGAGTGCAAGACCTCGAATTTCGTTTGTCAAAACATCGAAACTGGCTGGCGTTCCCGCCTCCAGCGTATTCTCTCCCTTGACCATCGACTCATAGATCTTGGTACGTCCTTCAACATCATCACTTTTGACCGTCAACAGTTCCTGCAGGATGTAAGCGGCACCATAGGCCTCCAACGCCCAAACTTCCATCTCTCCGAAGCGTTGTCCACCGAAGCGGGCTTTACCACCAAGAGGCTGTTGGGTGATGAGTGAATAAGGTCCTGTACTTCTCGCATGAACCTTATCATCCACAAGGTGGTGAAGTTTCAACATGTAGATGTAACCGACGGTTGTTTCCTGCTCCATCGGACGCCCGGTCCTTCCATCCCGCAGACGAATTTTGCCGTGCGCGGGCAGCCCGGCTTCATCAAGACACTTATTGATGTCGCTCTCGGTAGCACCATCGAACACGGGGGTGATCGCCTGGAAACCAAGTTTGGCACCGGCCCAACCAAGATGCGTCTCGAGGATCTGACCGACGTTCATACGACTGGGAACACCAAGTGGATTCAGCATGATCTGAATCGGCGTTCCGTCCGGCAGAAACGGCATATCTTCGATAGGAAGGATCTTCGCAATCACACCCTTATTTCCGTGACGTCCAGCCATTTTGTCACCAACGCTGATAACACGCTTAGTCGCGATGTAAATCTTGACCATCTGCAACACGCCACTGCGAAGTTCATCACCGCGTTTCATGCTGTTGAGTTTTCGATCGCGAACATCAATGGCAACCTCAACGTTCACCCATTGCTGAGCGTAAATCCGCTCGACCTCTTTCTTCTTCGCCTCATCCTTGACTTGATCAAGGATATGTTCGAAGCGAAAAGAGCAGGCTCGTTCGGCAACGAACTTCGGATCCTGACCATCGGCCAATGGGGTCCCGGTCGCATCTTTGAACTTAGTTCCAGCGGCTTCTTCAAGCTCGTTGATCAATGCCTCGAAGGTCTGTCTCTTATACACATCTCCGAGCCCACGAGACCGAGGCTGATCTC
>CAJXTM010000320.1 GCA_913061385.1 uncultured Rhodopirellula sp.
GGTCTCGTGGGCTCGGAGATGTGTATAAGAGACAGTTCCGAGATAGTGATCAACGCCGTTGAGCGTCACCACTGCCTGCCCTGATGCTTTGTGTTTGCGGTAGCTTGGTAGTCGATTCTTCAGCTTCGGCATTTTCATTTCATCCCATTTCGGAAAGGAAAACGGTAATTACCGTTTTGGTGAAATTGGGAAAGTCGGTGCTGAGACGCAAGTGACTGTGTTGACACGAAAAAACCCCGCAAAACACAAGGTGTTGCGGGGTTTTTTGGGAGTGGGCGGTAGAGAACTCGAATCTCCGACCTCCACGATGTCAACGTGGCGCTCTAACCAACTGAGCTAACCGCCCGAATTTTGGTACCCGTGGAGCTTTGGGAAGCTGTCCTCGGCGGAACCGAAATCGATCCTCGAGCACGCGAAAAAGCGTTGTCTGAGGATTCGGCTAGTCTGCGCGGCAAGGCCAGTTCCGTCAAGTCCGCCGCACCTGATACCCGCCAGGAACCGCTAAGCACCGAGAAAGCCAATCGATTCGGTCCAAAGACCCCGCAAATCTTGCCTTTTCGCTAAATTCCTGTTGACGCTCCCTACTCGGTCGTCTGATACTTTGAGGTAATTAAGTAAACATCTAATCGGTAGGATTTTTCGGGCTGCCCCGAGATTCGCCCACCGGTGCTCAAACGGTCTCGCTTTGATGCGTGGATCGTCCCATTCCTAGTACGCGCCGAATCGCCCTTCGGCCGGAGAAGACAGCTTTTAGTGGCATTGCCTCGACGAAATAATCAACCGGAAGCAAATCGTGATTCTATACGCATCAATCAGAACATTCGCATCACGCCGATTCGGGTCGTGAGTGAGTTGGGCGAGCAGTTGGGAATCATTCCCACTGAACAAGCCCTCGAGCGGGCTCGAGATGCCGGCTTGGATCTTGTTGAAGTGGCCCCCAATGAAAGGCCACCCGTTTGCCGAATCATGGATTACGGTAAATATAAGTACGACAAGAACAAGAAAAAGAATACCGGGCAGTCGCACACCAAGACCAAAGAGATTCGGCTTCGACCCAAAACCGGTCAAGAAGACATCCGTACCAAGCTTCGCCAGGCCGAAAAATTCCTTGAGCACAAGGATAAAGTCCAGGTGAGTGTTCTCTTCCGTGGGCGCGAAATGGCGCACATCGAAGAAGGTCACAAGGTTATGGAAATGGTGATCAAAACTCTTAGTGAGTTTGGCAAAGTGGAAACACGGCCGCAGCAACATGGTCGACGCATCATCTGCATGATCTCACCAAAGTAAGTTCTTAATCCAGAGTCGGCGAGACATGAGCAGAGTGTCAGTTTGATACTCGCTGCTGATGTTTCGTTGGTCTCTCTGTGCTTGTGACCGGGCTATTGTGCTTCTGATCGGGCTATTGTGCTCGTAGCCGGGCTGTTGTGCAGTAACCCCGCCCTCATTCAGTCAACAGCAGGTGCCTATTCGGCTCGATCGTTGCTGAGTTGGTCGCGTGTGGCTGGTTGTAAGCGTGTCGTCCAGCAATGATTTTTTACTCAGATTACTGGCTTCTTGTCAGTCTTTCAGTCACCGAGTGCCCATCATGACAAGCTTGGAAGCGGTTTGTAGTTCGCTGGCGTCGATTGCTCCTTTGCGGCTGGCAGAAGATTGGGACAACGTTGGTTTGCTGGTTGGAAATCGACGTGCGTTGGTCGACAAAGTTATGACCTGTTTGACCGTGACACCGAATGTGGTTTCCGAAGCGTTGGAACAGCAGGCAGGACTGATCGTTGCCCACCATCCTCTTCCGTTCAAACCGTTGGCTCGAATCACTTCGGACTCCGTTGCCGGTGAAATGCTGCTGCGTCTGATTGGTGCAGGGGTTGCCGTCTACAGTGCTCACACGGCGTTTGATTCGGCAGCCGAGGGTATCAACCAACATTGGTCTGAACTGTTGGGTTTACAGTCGGTGCAAACTTTGGTCCCCAAGGCAGGTGAAGCGACGGTAAGCACTGAGCCAAACGATGATAGGGCAGCTCTGCCCATCGAGGGGACGGGGCGTTTGGGGTGTTTAGCAGAACCAGAAAGCTTGCACTCGCTGGTTTCCCGAGCTGCGTGTGCGGTGGGTGCCACGAGTCCTAGGTATGTTGGCGATCCCGAACGGAAAGTCAGCAAGATCGGCCTCGCTTGCGGAAGTGGAGGAAGCTTCTTGTCTGCCGCGAGGCGAAGAGGTTGCGATGTTCTAATCACCGGCGAAGCAACTTTTCATGCTTGTCTGGAAGCAGAGGCCTGTGGAATCGGAATGGGGCTGCTGGGCCACTATTGGAGTGAGCGATTTGCCATGGAGAGCCTCGCTAAAGTCCTTGAAGCAACGTTTCCCGATCTTTCGATTTGGGCTAGTAGCAGTGAACATGACCCGTTGGTAACACTCAGCGTCTAAGTGTGTTGCCGAAAAGGTTGCCTGCAGGTGATCCACGAAGTGGAATGGCTAGTTGGCCCCACGTTGTTGCCCGAAGGGGGGGGGCTATCACCAGGGCGTTCGCCGCGTGGCCCTTCTCAGTTAGGGGGATTTGCCCCCGGTCTGCCGTTACCATTAAACGATTGGTTCGGCCCCGCAGACCCGCGTGGTTGAGACCCATTGAATCGAGGGCCTCCTAATCCCGGACGACCGTTTTCAGCTCCATTCGGGCCGCCCGGCTGACGTTGCCCCCGATTGAAATTGTTGCCACCTGGTCGGTCGCCGAGCAGCGGCGCAAGAATACGTGGGCTGATGGTTTGGATTTCTTGAGGAGACAGGCGACCATCCTCATTTGAATCGGCCCGCATCAAAATCGATTTGGTCGGCCGCGTAATTTCCTGTGCCTCGATAAAGCCGTTTTTGTTCTTGTCGAACTGTTGAAGAACAAGATCAACCAGCATGCGACGATCGAAATTGTTTGGGTTCGGTTTTGGTTTCTGTTCATCGTCGTCGATTTCGTTTGGAGCCGCGGGTACCACGGTTGCGGGAGTTGAAGAGGTTTCCGTTGGCCAGAGCCAATATCCACTCCCGATCAGAGCAACCAAAGCAATGCCTGCAGCCACAACGATCAGGTAGCGAGAAAGTCCCCCTTGCGACTTGCGAGTGCTCTTGCGAGTCGGTCTGGTGGAGGTAGGAAGGTGCTGTCCACCGGTGGCTTTGGCTACGGGCAAATCTGCGAAGAGATCGCCATCAATGATGGTTGCAGTGGGTAGGGGCTGGGGGGATTTTGCTAAAAGTTGTTTCTGTTTGTCTTCCTCGATTCGCGTTTGGACATTCGATAACGTGGCGGCAGCCCATTGCTGTGTTTTCGAATTCTTTGCTTGCGGGTTGTCCAGGATTTGCTGCAAGATTGGTAACGCTGCAGTGAACTGTTTTGATTCACACAGTGTCTTGACCAGTTTGCTTTGTTCATTCAGCTGAATTTGCGTGATGTTGGCCTGGGCCGTTTTGGAACCGCCGTTGGACGATTTATTTCGCGATGCATTGGAACGAATGAATCGCTCTAGATCGTTTGCGAAACTCTCCATCGATGCGTAGCGTTTTGCACTGTCCTTTGCCATTGCTTTGCCGCAAATTTGGGCCAAGCCATCGCTGATGGTTGGTCGTAGTGATTTCAGTTCGGTTGGCTCTTCGGTCAAGATCTGACCAATCATTGAAATCGTCGAGCCATTGCCTGCGAACGGCAGCCTTCCCGACAGAATTTCATAAAGAACCACTCCCAGAGCATACACGTCAGATTGCTGGCCGATTGAATCTTTTGCACCTCGAAGTTGTTCTGGTGACATGTACGCCGGTGACCCTAGCAACGCACCTTCTTGAGTCAATCGAGAGTCGTCACCTAGTTCGTCGGGGCATGCCAAGCCGAAGTCCATCACGATTGGTTCCTTGCGGTGGTCAATCATGATGTTCGCGGGTTTTAAATCGCGATGGATGATGCCGCTGCCATGAGCTTCTTGCATCGCTCTGGCAATTTTCAGAACGGTGATCGCTGCGAATCGTTCCGGCAGTTCTGCGTTATTGCGGATGTGGCTCGATAGAGTATCGCCTTTGATCAAAGCCATGGCGATGTAATGGGTGCCATTGACTTCACCAACATCGAATACTGGACACAGGTTCGGGTGGGCCAGATTGGCAGCGGATCTTGCTTCTCGGTAAAATCGATCTACCAGTGTCGAGTTTGTTTTGGCCTCGAACTTAGGAACTTTCAAGGCGACCTTGCGATCCAGTTGCGTGTCGTGAGCTCGATAGACGGAACCCATCCCACCACGACCCAGAAGAGCTTCGATCTGGTACCGACCCAGACTCGTCGGCGTCTCGCCGCCGGTGAGGTTCTCGCTTCTTTTGCTATGGTCGGTTGGGTCTTGAGCGAGCGTTGCACCCGCAACCGGGCCTCGCGTTTTGGCGGTGTCCTGAGGCTGCTCCGGGGGTGGGGTCTCCACGGAGTCCTGGGATGGTTCTGGCACGCCGGAGCCTTTGGCCTCGTCGGAGTCTCGGTTCAGAGGAATCTCCAAGGTTGGTTCATCAAAGCCGCGCGTCACGTCTTCTTGTACGCTCTTGTGCGATTTTCCAGTCGTAACCGGAGACTTTTGGGGGCTCTCAGGCTCAGGTTGGTCGCGATTAGGGTTGGATGAAGAGCGATTCACTCGCGGACGCCTGAATGATGTGTGGGGCCTTCGCTTGTTGGCCTGGGTGTTTTGACCAGCACAATCTTCTTGCCAGCCCCGTCTTTTCGGCAGCCCAAGTTTCGTGTCAGCCCAGCTTTTTTGATAGTCCGGTTCGCTTATCCGCGGCAGGATTCGGGGCAGACATTCCCCAAATCACTTTTACGGACGTCTTTTCGAGCCATCTTCCACCAACGGTAGCCCACTCAAGAAATTGCCGATATGGTTGCTCAAACCAATAAACGCCGTGGAAACCGGCAACTCCACCAGCGAGTCCGATTATATAGGAAATCGGGGTGAAACGTTCCCGGTAAGCTGCACCTGTTCCACCAGTTGCGTGAGGTTTCGGCCTCGTTCAGGGCAAATCTACCACATTGTTCTTGCTGGTAATGATTGACCAACTCTGCCCCCCACTTAGAATCATGGGTAAACCGACCAGATCAGATACCCGATCCCAGCGTTTTCTCGCGGCTACGTTTCCTCGTAGCTACAATGAATGAAAATGTATTGCTGTTGTATTAAAAGACTTCATGAAAACATCATCCCAATGGCTTGCCGCCCTGCCGGTTTACAACGAGGTGGCCTATGTCGACGCCGTTCTGGATGAAGTCGCACGTTACGCATCTGCGGTGCTCGTGGTCGATGATGGCTCGGTTGATGGTACCGCCGAACGACTTCAGCAGCGGCAGGACATTTCCCTCATCCGACACGGGGAAAACAAGGGGTATGGGGCGGCCCTTAGCACTGCGTTTCAGTTTGCGATCGATGAGGGATTCGAGGGGCTTATCACACTTGACTGTGACGGGCAGCATCAACCATGCCGCATTCCCGAATTTGTGCGAGCCGCCAGCGACGCAGATATCGTTTCAGGAAGTCGTTATCTAAAAAGTTATGACGGTGACGATGCACCTCCCGAAG
>CAJXTM010000321.1 GCA_913061385.1 uncultured Rhodopirellula sp.
GAGATCAGCCTCGGTCTCGTGGGCTCGGAGATGTGTATAAGAGACAGGTACAACATCACGCTCGGACCAAAGTTCATTCTGTGCTTGCGATGCCTCATCAGCAGATAGCTTTTCAAGTCCCTGGACCAAAGGCTCTGGGATGCTGCCATAGATTTGCTGAATGAGGTCAACTGTCTTTGAATCAATATCCATCGAATATTGCCATTTTGAGGAGGCAGCTTGCATCACCCCTCGCTGGCGCAGACGCCAATCGACAGGCAACAATCAATACAATTTCCCATTCACCGGATGTGGCGTGACATTTCCCACGCTCACCTTGCTGAAAGGAAAAACAAAACAACCTTCGTGCAGAGCTCTCCAAGCTTATAAATTATCCTGACCAGTAAAATTGGTCACGAGGGCTCTCAACTTCCGCCTCAACACGCTGTAACTGAAAAATGCTTTGCCAATCTCATAATTGAAATCAACCATTTCTTCACGATATTCTGGATCATCAATGATTCGCTGGACTTTGCTGACAACATCTTTTGTCAGGTAGCCATCCATCGCAATCACCTTCGCACCTTTGGGTTCAATATCAGCGACGAAAATCGAATAACGATTCACGAGCACTGGTTTTCGATAATAAAAGGCCTCTAACAATGCATTACCGAAACCTTCATAGATACTTGGGTAGGTAATGAAGTCTGCCTGCGAGTAGGCATCTGCCAGCGTGTAGATTCTGTGTCCTTCTTCTGTCAGACCACGTCGATCACCGACTTGGTGATCGCAGAGTCGAAGGTCAACACCATGTGCATCAGCCAACTCCTTCAAAACACTCAAATACTCATTTCCCTCGTCGCCACTGGCGTGCGAGATCACCAGTTTGCAACGGTCATCCTTGAGTGCGGATACTAAAGCGATCGCATGCTCGATACCTTTCCGTGGCACGACGCGGGTTGGCTGCAAGAACAGGATATCATCCTCACTGAGCCCGATGTCCGCCCTAAAGCCTCTGGCATAATCATCGGCCGCTTCCGGCTCGTTTTCAAAATCCAAGACGTTTGGCACCAGAATCGACGAAACACCACGGCGGTGTGCCAAATCCTCTTGTGCAAATGAGTTGATGGTGACATTTTGGATTTGCGGCAAGGCAGGTGGGAAAGCCATCCAAAGCAAATCCGTCACCGCCGCGACACTGAAACGATCACGCTCCCAGTAGAAATCATGGTGGTGGGCGATCGTTGGAAATCCCGTCTCTGCAATGAAGTGCGTTAACGCCACGCCAAGTGGAATATTCATGGGAATGCACAAAGCATTCTGCACAATCAACAAATCAAGGTTGTAGCGGCGAGTGAACTCGTACAGCGTTCCCTTCAGATAATCTGCCAAGGCGTAAATACGCTGTGTCACATCAGGGGTACGGGTGCGTGTGCCAAAAGCCCGTCGATTAATCCACTCGATGTCGGGATGCCCAAAATAGGCGTGCGGAACGACCATCGACGCTTCCTCGTCACGGTCACTCAGACCAGAATACCAATGACTGACATGCCGATGGTCCCAAAGCACTTGGGCCCATTTCGCACTCTCCAGCGATACACCATCAGTACCTGAAAATCGTGTACCGACAAATCCAATTTGGACGCCCATGGAGCTAATGAAACCTGTTCTGGAAGTCTGTTCTGTATCAGTAAACGACTGAGCTCATTTACACAGGACTGCATTTAACTGATCATCAGACATTCTGGCAACTGCATCAAGTTCGTAAGCACCACATCAGGACTCAAACTCTGGCAACGCGAATCCTCCAGACGCGGACGGCAACTCCGCTGATCACCCGCAAACCAGGCGGTTCGCAAACCTGCCGCTGATGCAGCCCAGATATCGTTTAGCATGTCATTTCCGACATAAAGAGCTTCGTTGGGAAGAATACCGCGATTCAACAACCCCCGCAGAATAACCTCAAACAATCGTGGCCCGGGTTTGGCTTGCCGATAACGGTTGGAAAACACACACAAATCCAGACTAAAGCCACCTTCTTCCAAGCCACGATCGCCCAACAAATTATTCAACAAACACGGCGTAAATATCTGGGCGTTGCTGACAATTCCCATGGAGCAACCCGATTGTTTCAGCTGTTGCAATAACTCACTTGCGCCGGGCATTGGCCAAGTGGGGTTTACCAACGCCTCGTATCTGGTCGCCAACCGTACAACCAGTTCGATCTCTTCTGGACTTCCCACCCAACCGACCTCAGCTAATACCTGACGCCAGACTTCGACAATATCAACTTCCGGCTTAGGGCACCCAGGGTTGACCCGATCCTGATTCAACTGTTGGATGTTTCGCTGCAAACTCTCGGCATCCGGTACAGATACCAATTTCCCGAGCAAACCGATCTCTTCGAGCGTTTGGCGAACAAAAGAACCACGCCCCACCGCATCCGCCGACCCGACATCACCGCATCCACTAATCACCAAAGTCCCATAGATGTCGAACACAACAGCTTTGATACCGGATAACCGTTCCAACTTGGGAGCGACGGTAGTTTTCAAAGGTTGCATCTCAGCTCGGTGCTGAAGAATCTCATCGACCCAGGAACCAATCTCCATGATCAAAGCAACTCCGTACGACAGGGAAAATAGGGGCGAAATGTGCTGATCAGATCCATCCCACGCTGTTGCCCAACATTCGGATTAACCGAGACTTCAGGGGCTCCATCATCAGTACTACGAGTGGCCGCTATCTCGCTAACGAATCGGCAACCACTCATCTGATGATAAACCCTAACCAATGATTCTCCGATGCGTGCAGCGTCATAGTTTTCTCTCACTGCATCCTCATTAGACACTAATACTGAACCAGCAAACTCTTGATTCAAACGTTTGATCAATGACTCGGACAATTCCTTTGCAGCATTTTCAAAGCCTCGGTCAGTCACCATACGTTGCAGAGTCTCAGTTTGGCGTTGGGGAGTTAGTTTGGCAAAATCAATGGCCTCGGCTTCCTGATCAATCGACTCACGAACGGATGGTTGAAAAGCTTCGGGCAAGTGATTCCATGCCTTCGTTTGGGCATCCAAAATTTCTCGTCTACATTTGTCGATCCATGATTGATTGCCGGGGATGGGAATCGAATCATAGAAACTGCGCAAGTCGACACCGCATTTTTCAAAATCATCAGTCACCGTGTTCAAACGCCTTGCTATCACTCCACGACCGAGCAACCACGGCTCCAGGAATGCCATCCCGAATCCCTCAGCAACACTCGTTGAAACAACATAATCTGCACCCAATACATTTTGCAGAAGATTAAGCTCAGAACTCTCACCCGCATCAAAGACAGTTCGATTCGAAACCTCTGCAGCAACACATTTCCACCGTTCGTAAGAGCGTGCTTCCATTCGGGATGCCGGCTTCAATGTCAAACCCATGTAACGATTCTCGCCCCCCCAGCGTGCCAGTAACAATAACTCACCAATGTTTTTTCTGCGTATCCCCCGAACCGGATAAAGAACCCAGCGGGCATCCCCAGGAAGCTTCAGTGTCCGCAGAACCTTGGCCCGCGCTTCTTCTTTTGAAATAGCAATACCCTGGGGTACAGCAACACCATTTGGAAGGCAATGCAGAGAGCCACGATCAATACCTAGACGCTCCAACACCAAAGAGTCAGTAGTGGTTAATGTCGCATAGTGGATTCTATCGTGCACGGGATACAAATACTCGTCCACCTGTTGCTTGCGTGCTGCTTGCATTGCAGATATCAACCGTCCGTAGTTTTCTGGTCGATTGTCTTCTGCAAAGTCGTGAACCTGCAGAAGAATTCGCCATCCCTCATGCGCAAGCGACCGGATCACCCCCGGAGCGGCAGTGTTTTTCCCAAGGCTGTGGTTATGCCAGTGCAGCAATGTATTATCAATACTCAAACCGTAATCAGTAAACTGGCTCTTCATGTGATGCAACATTCTTTGCTGTCGTGATGCCAAATCACCGACTGTCATCTCATCACTGTCATAGTCGAACCCATCAACATTGATGCACTCAACCGCCTTGAGAGTTTCTGAAGACAATCCACTGTGGCGTACGCCTGATGCAAGAAGAATGCGTTCGAACTGCCCCGTTTCACGCAATGCACGCACATGGTTCTCGACCACCTGAGTGACTCCGCCGCGTTCATAATGACAATGAAGAATTACGAGAATCACGAGGACACCATTTCTAAAGATCGGTGTAAAGACTACCGGTTGCCTTTCAAGCGGCAGTTGACCTTAACGCTACCTATTGAAACAATTTCAACAGCCCAATGCCATAACAGGAACCACGAATGGAGTATGCGATAGTGATTGTGGTGTAAAAAATCCAACCAAGCGGCAAGCAATGTCGAGTTAGACGCCCGAAGCCGAGCTTCCCAGCGAGAAAACACAGAACAGTGAAACAAGATGCAACGGGCGATTTGACACAGTGGAACCCGTCACCCCATTCTCTCGTCAAGCGAAAGCATCACGCAGGAAACGCGCAATCCGGTGAAAAATTGAGGCACTTTGAACATTGATTCTGGCTCGCCCCGTCAGTCGGACCGGAAGCGGTGAGGTAGTCAGTTCCAACAAGACTCGCACCTCGTAAAATGGCGCCGATTCAAGATCAGCCTTTGGCACTTCAATCCTGCCACTGCGTTGCAATTCGGACGGTATCTCCCGGCTTGGCGAGGCTGCCAGTTCTGACACTATGCCACGCACTTGGCCCTGCGCATGATCATCCAACAGCAGATTAACTCGCTGCCCCTGCCTTATCAGCTCAATATCCTGCTGCGGAACAAAGAGCACAGCTTCTCGCGTGCTTGGATCTCCAACCACGCACACTCTTGTTCCCTCCTCAATCCATGCTCCCACGTTAGCAGGGTCAAGCGGAGTTCCGCACCAATATATTGGCTCTCTTTCATCACTTGCTCGCTCAGCCCGTTTTCCGACGGCGAAAACCCGTCCATCATGAGGCGCACTCAACACCAATTGGTCAGCCAAAGTTTCTCGCAATTGCTGCTCTTTCTTTGCCTCATCCAACGAACGTTTTATTACCGGGATTTGCAATCCAGCCTCCCGACTCGTGATCCTTCGTCTTTTCAATCCATTCAACTGCACTTCAAGTTGATCAGATTGCCCGCGAGCCTGAGCCAGCTCAAATTCTACAGAATCATTGACCAACTTTACGAGCATCTGGCCAGCCTTAACATCTGCTCCGTTTCCAATTGCCTCCACCAACCTTCCTCCATTGGTCACGAAGACAGATTCAGCATCAGCAGGTTGAATCGTCATGAATGCAGTCGTGGTGCGTGGCAATGGAACCAGCCCAATCACTGCCACACTTGCAACTAAAAACCCCACGATCAGGACTGGCCTACCGGCAAGGATTCCGTTTTTTCTGCCTTGGCTTTTCGGTGGTGTCAAAACAGATCGGATCATTTTAAAAAACAGCCAACCGAGCGCCGACAACGCTAGAACACCCACCACATCCGCCATCTCATAGCCTTCCGCAAACCGGTAAATCATAAGCCTGTCTCTTATACACATCTCCGAGCCCACGAGACCGAG
>CAJXTM010000322.1 GCA_913061385.1 uncultured Rhodopirellula sp.
AGATCAGCCTCGGTCTCGTGGGCTCGGAGATGTGTATAAGAGACAGCTGCAACGCTGTGCAACTTGGCGACTTTGTTCAAATTAAAGTCACCCGTAACAACCTTTCCTTCCAAGTGCTTTGCAAGCAGTACCAGCTTGAGGTCAACGGTCTGACCTGCGAGTTCTGGCAATTCACGATCAAAAATCATCAGATCGACATTTTCGTCTGCCCTCATTCGATTGAGCACATCGAGACCTCGGCGCCCACGAATGCGACGCAGTTTGTCTCCACTGTCCGCAATGGCTTGCAGTTCACTCAACGCAAAACGCGGCATGATGAGTTGATTATCAAAAACACCTGTCGAAACGAGGTCTGCGATACGGCCATCGATCACGACACTGGTATCAAGCACCAAGGGCTTAAAACCCTTCACCTCGCGCACAAACTCGACATACGGAATAAGAAAGCGAAAGTCATCTTTTGTTTGCAGCAGTACACTTGTGCAGATGTAACACAGAACCAAAGCGATCACCAACTGAATTGTCAGTGGGGAAATATTGAAGGTCTGTTGCAACAGCGGCGAGATCGCGATTGAGAACACATAGGTCAGCAGAACACCAACTAAAACGCCAAAATATACCGATGTGATCGTATCAATCCGCTTCCGTGGTGCATAAATGTCACCAATCACCACGATCACGGCGAGTGACATCACACCTGTAAAAACCAACCACGGCATCGCCTCGTTGGAGGTCTCGGCATTGAGTGTAGCATTGATAATCGCAGAAACGCCCCCGGCACAAAGCAGGAAAACGCATCGAAGAATGATGAGATCCATCGTATAAACGCCTGATCTATCTGGAAAAACTGATATCCCGGCAATAATTTGCGCCGGAGGACGGATAAACTCTTCGCCGCCTATGCCACTTTAGGGGAGTGACGCACACGACTCCATAGGTAAGGCTCGGTTTCTTTCACCGGTCAAAACTAGGTTTCTCCGCTGAATTCCGGCGGAAACATCTGCCAAGTGCAAAGTCAAGAACAACTGAACACCCACCTGATAGCTAACATCGCCTCAATGTTACAGGGCCAACTTACTCAAAGTCTAGGCTCCCAAACTTCAAAGAAAGCTGATCGCTTGGAACCAGCCAAATTGATCCACAGTCGAAAATCCGGAATGTGACCGAACGAGTGATACTGCGGCAATGCTTGAATCAAGACAAAGACCTGTCAGAGAACGCCCCACAGCTCGGGAAGACACGAAGCGTCTCAGCCTGCCCTGGATCAACCCAAGCCAAACCTCGCTGCCACCCTACGGAGCACCGTCGACCTGAACTTCCATAGGCTCGGCAACTGCAGGTGCTAGTTCCTCGACTCTTGGCTCGAATGACCCCGAGGTCATCATCGAATCTCCCAGAGTAAAAATCACAAACAAACCAACGAAGACGAAAGATCCAATGAAGATGATCGCGTTGAATGGTTTGTCGGCAATCATGTGCATAAAAAATGCCATCACGAGCACTGCCTTAACGGTAGCAATGAACATGACCGTCGCCACCTCGAAGGCCCCAAAGTCAAAGCTTGCTTGAGCGACCGTGATCACGGTCAAAAAAGTCAATGCGAAGAAGACCGCAAGCAACGTTTGCACCGACATTGGGTGCGCGAAATCGTGACCGTCTTTACCGTGGCCATCGTCGGAATGTGCGTGAGCAGACATGTTTCAACCAATATTCGTTCGTTTAGCGGATCAGGTAAAGCAACGGGAACAGATAAATCCAAATCAAGTCAACCAAGTGCCAGTAAAGACCGACATAGTCGACAGGACCGAAGTATTGACGATTGAAATCCCTTCGGACAGCTCTCACCAACAACCACACCAAAACACCAATGCCCGCCAATATATGAATCGCATGGATGCCAGTCATGCAGTAATAAATACTGAAAAAGACACCCGCAGTCGTCGGGGTCAACACATCAACCTCAGTTGTCGTAATTCCCCCCAGAACCTCTCCATCGCCTGTGATAGTCGATGTTCCAGCAGCAGCTGTTTGCTGCTCTAACGCACTTAAACCACTCGCTACTCCCGAATTTGTCGGATCAGTCGAAAGGATCTCAAGAACGCTCTCGTCCACCGGAACCATCGCCCCCGAAGCCGCAACAGCGGCAGCATTCTCGGCAATCGCATTGCTCTCAGCGGACTGCACTATTGCAGCACCCGCCAATCCATCCGAATCAGCATGACCGTCTAAATGTTCGGCGGACTCCTCGCCACTTTCTAGGAATGCACCCAGCCCGACCCCAACGAAGAAACAGAGGCAAACAACAGTCAGCGGCATTGCGATCGCAATGTGGAACCTGTTCGCCGTCAAAAGGCTTAAGACAAGCCAAATCACCACGCCCGCCAAAGCGATTAAGAATGGAATACAGATAAACAGAAGATAATTTGGATGGTCCGTTGGGTGAGGATTGTTGGGATCGTAGAAGAAGAGACCAGCAGGTAGCAGTCCCATGGCCCACTTGTGCGAATACTCGATCGCCTTCACACCGAGGAAAATCATCGCGCACGAGAGCGTGGCTGCCAGAGTTCCGACCAATCCTTTGTGCTGTTCCAACTGCGAGCACCGAACAGCCCAAGCCATGGTAAGCGAGCTGAACAGCAACACGCCTGTGTTGATTGCCCCAAGCTTTGTGTTGAGGAACTGGCTGCAACCCTCGAACACCTCGGGCCGCAGCGCCCTGAAGATGGCGTAAGCGCAGAACATGCCGCTAAAAAACAGCACCTCCGTCACAAGAAACAGCCAAATCCCCAGCTTACCGCTGTCGAATTGTTGCTCTGGCGTGTCAAAGTGGTGTGCCAGGAATGGCGGGTGGTCATGGTCATGACCATGCTCGTCGTGCCCAACCTCAGGGCTGGCTTCGATGGTTGACATGTTCGTTGGAAAGTAAAAAAGGAAGTGATATTTTCTTGGCCCCTGAAAACCAGAGGCTGACCAGCTATACGGAGTCTTCAGCGTGTGCTGGAGCCGATTCCGGCAGTTCTTCGGGAACAATCTCGCGTTCCGGCTCAACGATTACGTACCGCTCATCCTCGGCTTCCCACTCCAGATCACTGAAATCATAAGGGTCGCCAACGGAGGGAGCACGCTCAAAGTTGTAAAACGGTGGAGGACTCGTGCATTGCCATTCCAAAGTTGCTCCGCCCCAGGGATTGGCCGGTGCTCGTTTGCCGCGTGCCAAACCCAAGAATGAAAACGCGCCAACTGAACGTAGCAGCACCGTTAGCGCGACCAGCAAACCAAATCCGAGCAACATCGATCCATAAGTACTCATCTGGTGCAGGGCTGCGAACTCAGGATCGTAAGTCGCGTAGCGACGCGGCATGCCTCGGCTTCCAAGCACGAACTGTGGCAAGAAGGTCAAGTTAAAGCCGGCGAAGACTAACAAAGCAGACAAACGTCCGCCGAACTCGCTGTACATCCTGCCAAACATCTTCGGCCACCAATGGAAGACCCCCCCAAGAAACGCTACCAAAGTCCCCCCTACCATCACGTAGTGAAAGTGGGCAACAACAAAGTAGGTGTCGTGAAGGTGCATGTCGGTGGCAAGGGTTCCCAGATGCAGACCAGTGAGACCACCAATCGTGAACAGGAAGATGAACGACAAAGCGTAACACATTGGTGTTGTCAGGCTGATTGACCCCTTATACATCGTCGCCAGCCAGTTGAACACTTTGATGGCAGACGGAACAGAAACCGTGAAGGTCAAAGCACTGAAGATAATCGTCGTAAGCGAGCTCATTCCCGCCGTGAACATGTGGTGCCCCCAAACGAGGAAACCCAGTAGTGCGATGGCGATCGAAGAATAAGCGATGAAACGATATCCAAAAATCCGCTTGTGACTGTGCACACTGATCAAATCACTGATGATTCCAAACGCTGGTAAAATCATGATGTATACGGCGGGGTGGCTGTAGAACCAGAAGAAATGCTGGAACGTGACCGGGTCACCATTATATTCAGGATCGAAAATACCAATGTGCATCGTCCTTTCGGCGATGAGTAGAAGCAAAGTGATGCCCAGAACCGGTGTTGCAAGCACTTGAATGATGCTTGTCGCGTATGTCGCCCAAAGAAACAGGGGCATTCGGAACCAAGTCATCCCTGGAGGACGCATGGTGTTAATCGTCACGATAAAGTTCAAACCAGTGAAGATCGAACTGAATCCGAGGATGAAGGCGCCGGAGGTCGCTAAAATCACCGAACTGTCGGTCGTCGTGCTGTAAGGCGTATAGAAAGTCCACCCGGTATCCAAACCGCTCGCGCACAACGCGGAGACGAAAAACAAAGCACCGAATACCCATAGGTAAAAGCTGCAAAGATTCAGGCGTGGAAAGGCGACGTCCTTCGCACCCAACATTACCGGAACTAAAAAGTTCCCCAAGGCAGCAGGCACGCTCGGGATAATGAATAGAAAGACCATGATCGCCCCGTGAAGCGTGAACACCTGGTTGTACCAGTTGTTCGCCTCCTCACCTTGGAACACCATCCCGCTCGGCTGGAACAGGTGTAAACGAATCAACAGTGCGAGCAGACCCGCTACGCCAAACGCGACCGTCACACCGACGAGGTACATGACCCCGATTCGCTTGTGGTCGAGCGTAAAGATCCAACTGAGAATACCCTTCGAGTTCGTAAGGTAATTCTCGCTCGGTGTTGGATAACCAGGATCGCGGACCTGCGAACCTGATGGTAATGATCCAGATGACATATATAAAACCTCTTCAGTCGAAACGCTCGAAGCGTGCTTCGTGTCGGTCACCAGCCGTCCTAACCATCAGTCCGTCTGGTGTTTCGTTAAATTATTTCTCAGTTTCGTTATCGTCTTCGGTCTTTGCCGGAGCGGCAGTATTCCCGTAGTCCGATACCGTTTTCAAATACGCAATGATTGAGTCGATATCATCATCCAAAAGCTGCCCCTTGTAGCTGGGCATGACTGGTTGGTAGCCCGCGACGACCTTGCTCTTGGGATAAAGAATCGACTCTCGTATGTAGTTCTCATCTGCCTTCACTGTAGACCCGTCTGCAAGTGGGCGAGTGTTCCCGTATGATTCCTTGAAGGAGGGGCCGACGCGTTTCGTACCGTCCACAGAGTGACACCCCGCGCATCCGCGTTGGCTGTAGAGTTTCTCCCCCCAAGCTTCGGGTGTATCGACCGACGGATCACGCTGACCGACCTTCTCGATCCACGCATCCAAATCTTCCTGGGTTGCGTGAACCACTACCGCGGACTGCATGACGGAGTGGTTCTTTCCACAATATTCGGTGCAATAAAGGTCAAAAAAACGATACCCATCAGCGGTGAATTGCCACTTGTCATAGTCCCATTCCCCACTGCCGTTCTCTTTTAATGCTTCAGCGAGCACTTGATCAGACACCTTCTCACTGGCGACATCAGCTTCGAACCACATGTAGTTGTAACGCCCTGGCACCACATCCTTTTTCGCCCGAAACGCAGGTACGAAAACCTGTCTCTTATACACATCTCCGAGCCCACGAGACCGAGGCTGATCTCG
>CAJXTM010000323.1 GCA_913061385.1 uncultured Rhodopirellula sp.
GAGATCAGCCTCGGTCTCGTGGGCTCGGAGATGTGTATAAGAGACAGGTCCTGAAAAAGGTGGTGGAAGCCAAGTTCTTCACCTTGACCGAAGAGCCGGTAGTCAATGGTAGCGACCGCGATTCCCGCTTCGGTAAGTTCTTTCAAAATAAGAGAGCTTCTATTGTAGATGGCATTTTTGGTGCCACCTGTGTTACCGCCACCATGGATATAGATGAAGAGTGGCGCTTGTTCGTAAACCTTGTTTTTCGGATAAATGAAGTCGAGTTTGTTTCGCTGCTGCGATGTGTTTTTCCGATACTCGATATCCAGTTCACTCTTAAGGCCCAATTGGGACAGCAATGCACTGGGGCCGTTGTCTTTCTTTGGCGATTTCCTGTTCCCTGCCGGGCGTGACTTTTTCGTCCTGTTCGCCGACATTCGAATCAAATTCTGCTTTTCCGAATCTGAAAGCTTGCCATCACCGTCACGATCAACTTGCGGATATCGCTTGAGGATCTGTTGAACCACGGCAGCCTGTTCAGATTCCGAAAGAACACCATCACCATCTCTATCTGCCTGGGGTTGGGAGTTCAGGATTTTTTTGGCGAAGTCGTCATTCGAGATCGCTGTGGTGAAACCAAGTAACGAGATCATCGCAATGAATCTGAAAATGGGTTTATGCACGATGCGTATTCCTTCGGGGACAATCTGGTTTTGAGTTGGCGTGTTTGGGAAGATGTTGTTCGAAAAATCAATCGATCGCTGCCATGACTTCTTCTCTTGTGACGACGCCATCCGAGTTAGCGTCGATTGCATTAAAAATTTGAATTTGTTTCTTGGGGATCTGTGATCGGGTGACCCGACCATCCTTGTCTCTGTCGAGTTTTTTAAGTGCGTCGATGACAGCTTTGCGTTGGACTAGGTGCCCACCGATCTTTATCTCATGTTGGTTGTTGTCGGATGAACGGGAAGGACCAGGCTGCCGCACGGATTGACCAGCTTTCATCGCGGCCACTGGTTCGCCCGGTGTCGCCCCGGTTACGACGTATTCAATGTAACCGACATGCATTTCGTCGTCCGTTTGTTCACCCCACTTAACCACTGCCGTTGGGTCGGGGTTTGCAGGATTTCCACTGCTGTTGTCGAACCAGCCAGTAAACCGGATCGTGTCTCCACGTCGCAGTGCCAGAGGTTGCACCAGCCGGTATAGCAGTTGCCAGTTGAAGTCGTAGTGTGGGACGTCCAACAATGTTGTTTTGTGAGTGCCCGAGAGAACCTCGTAGCGAGCTGCTTTGCCTCGCAAGTGCATATGGGGCAAAAACGAGAGAATCTGCGCGTCATAGGGAAGCCGCAAGTTGGCAAATACCTCGTGGTTTGCAGCCCCTGCGGCAATGCTGAGTTTCCGGTTTGCAATCGGCGCGACTTTGACTTCGTGCCGTGGTGGCTCCTCCGAAAAGGTAAGACCGATCTGAGTCTGGTCCTGAGTCGACCTTCCGTTGGGCGTGTAGTGCATTTCAAAACGCAGGTTTGCCCCCTTGGGTAGCCGTCTTGCGTAACCATCTGGATAGACCCACGTGCTATTTCCTGGAGCATAGCCGGCCCAGAATTCGTTAATCTTTTCCGCTCCGCGTGACTCGGATTTGATTGAAACAATCACATGATGAACGACATTCAGCGCGCTTGGTCGAATTTCGATCGCCTTGACCCATTTGTCTTCCGGCAGATTGGTTTCCACTGTGGCGTATTGATAGGGCATTGTCCCCGTCGCTTTGACCTCAATGGGGTGCGGCAAGCGGAACGTCGCATCGGGCTTGCCAATCAGCCAGCCATCGGGAAAGTGCTTGGTCAGAGGCTTGTCTGCCGGGTCACCTTCGGGGACGCCCGCATTGATCCAGCTCATGAGGTCGTCTTTTTCGGCAGTGGACAGCGAGCGGTCGTTGGCCCAGTGCAGTGCGTGGGGGCCGTCATGCTGTTGATCAGCGGTGGGAGCCGCAAACCAAGGTGGCATGATTTTCCGCTCGACGACGTCCGCAATCATGCCAGCATAATCTTTGACGGCATCGTAGCGTTCGAACGCCATCGGCGCTGTGCCACCTGTCCGGTGACAGTCGAGGCAGTTTGCCTGAATGATTCTTGAAATTCGATTGTGGTAGGTGATCGGAGTTTCTGCTGCGTCAACAGATTGGTAGCTCAGTTCACAACCCGGAGATGTCGTTGCTTGGGTCGCAGGTGTCCGGCCTTCCAATACGGCGTCCAACGCATCGACGAGAAATGCTCGTCGTGGAGCTTGCAGGGCATACCCGAATCCATACTGGTCGTCCACGGCCCCCTGGTAGACGAGAGTCCTCGCCCGGTCGAGTACAAACACCTCGGTGGTCGTGTTTGCCTGCAGGGCCTTGGGCAACTCCCTTTTTCCATCTTGGACATAAGGTCCTTGGAAACCATGCGTCTGTACTGCGTTGTTCAAGGCTTGCAGTTGCTCAGACTGATTTGGATTGACGAAGATGAATCCGATACCCCGGTCGCGATACTGCCGTTCGATGTTGGCCAGCGTAGGGGCGTACTTCAGGCATAGAGGACATCCTGTCTCGGTCATGGCGAATACGATTGCCGTCTTGTCAACAAAGTCAGAAAGTAAGTGCGTTCGTCCGGTAATATCTGTGAATGACAGTTGGGGAATCTGTTTTCCGATGGCGTATTCACCCGGCTTGATGAGTTGGGGGCCACGCCGGACAGGTGAATCCGGCGGTGTTGTGGCGTTTTTCGCTTCCTCGGACCTGGTGACCTCAGCCAACGTGAGGCTGCTTCGGTCACGCGGGTTTCTGTGCGGCTTTTGGGAGGCCATGTTGAGTAACACATGCTTTTCTTGTCTTGAAAGGACACCGTCGCCATCAGCATCTGCATTCGGGTAGCTGCCCAGGACCAGGTGGCCAAGTGCTGCTTCCTCTTTGTCCGAAATGACTCCATCGCCGTTGGTGTCTGCTCGGGGAAAGAGTCGGAGAATGCGAGTCCGAATGTCATCGATTCTGTTCGCCTTTACAGCAGCGATCATACTGGCAATGACCATGCAGGCACAGAAAAGTGCAAGTGTGTACTTCACGGTTGTTGCTTGGAAACAGAGGGTAAAACAGGGGTTTCATTGACAAGTTTGTGAGCTCCGACAATCGGGTGTGAGCCTTTGTACCTTCAATTCATAGGCGTCTGACTTCTGCGTTGGGCGCATGATGCGGGTACTGATACCAGCTCTGGTTCAGAGCGTCTGAATTCAGAAGTTCGAGGGTCCTGAGGTTTTGATCGGGCCAGTGGGTCATTGCTTTAATCACGACACCAGTCTCGGCGTCCGCCCAAAATTCGATCTTCTCCGGAACATTGACTTTATCGGAACGCAATGTTGCGCGAATGTGGTGTTCGGTTGAGCCGTGCGGACTAACAAGTTCAATTTGATACTTTCGACTGATCAACGAGAGCAGCTCGGTGATGTCCAGCAGTAGCGGTTCGTTTGGGGATGTTGCCAGTCCAAGAATCCTTTGATTTGGGATTCTGCGTCGCAACGCAGGGGCAAGAGAACGATAATCGCTGGTGACCCAGACCGGTCCGTATGGTCTGGTCATCCAGAATTCGCTTCCATCACTTCCCATAATGTACGAACCATCCCGGGGACGGATTACAAATTCTGAGCCCCCGCGTATGTCAAGCGTTAACTCTTGCTCCAGAGCTTCGTCGTTGGGGTTACTGAGAGTCACGCGGTAGGTGCGATCCACCAATTCTTGGGCTGCCAGTCGTGCTTGCCGTAGCACGCTGGCAGCGTTGACGCCGGAAGGCCACAGTGCCCATGCCGTAAGCAGCAGAATTGTGCTTGCTGCCGCAACCCATGAAGTAAAGATAGCTGGTGTTCTGCGTGGTCGTGATGATTCTAAGGCCGTGCTTAGTTGCTGCGTGATAGGGGAGCCTGGACCATCTGTTGCAGAGGCCTGTTGGACAGCGGCTGGTGCGAGGAATCCGTCGCGGCCGAGTGAATGCAATCTTCCCTCCATTCGCATCTGCGTACGGAATCTCGCTCTTGCTTCAGGGCACGTCGCCAGCTGTTGTGCTAATTCGCTCTCCTGTTGTTCCGTAAGCTCGTTGTCAAAATGACCAAGTATTAGGGCTTCCGTTTCTGGGGTAGACTGATTGGTGTCGTTCATTGCTGTCCCTCCGACAAAGCGAGTCGACGCTGAGTACATTCGTGGAGCATTTTTCTGATGCGGCTGAGTGCTCTTTGGATAGCAGCCGGTGTCGAGTTCATTTTGCTCGAGATTTCGTCGAAGGTTGCATCATGTTCATACCGCATTGCAATCAGTTTCTGTTTTTCCTGTGGCAGATCATCCACGCACTTTTGCATCGCGGTTGCTTCGTTATGCACGAGTGAGACCGTGGATTCATCCTCGCAAAATGTTTCGGAGATGGCTTCAAGCAATTCTGGTGCGATGGCTCGCCCGTGACGCTGAGCGGTTTCTCGGGCGCGAATTGCGTGTAACGCCTGTCTTCGTACGACTTCTTTGGCCCAGGAACGGAACTCACGTATGGTTTCATCGCTACTTGCCTTCTCGATGACGACGACCGCAGCGTTCTGGTAGACCTCCTCAGCCAATTCTGCATCGCGGGTGATTGCGTACAGATAACCCATGAATTCACTGCGGAGTTGCAGGTATTGTTGAATGGCTTGGGTATCAGTCATAAGGTCCTCCTGTGTACCAAGTACGCAAGTGGCTGAATTCAGACAGGAAATTTGCGAAAATAGGCGGGATCGACCGGAATCACTTCAAAATGGATCGGTGACGACCAGAATGGCCGCTCGCGGTGCTCGAGCAAGGGGCTTGAGCAAGGTGCTCGAGCAAGGTGCTTGGAATTGGTGAATTTTCCGTCTGAATTCAAGTATTGCTACTCTAGACTCGGGACCTCAGTCCAATGCCGTATGTGACGGTTTCTGAGTGATTTAAGGCTTGGATGGCTGCTTGGCTCCAAAATGGTGCAGAACATTCATGAGTAGTTTGCTCAGGGCCTCATCGTGATAAACACCCCAAGCGGTTGCGATGGAACCGGTGTGGAAAACACGGCCTCCCTGCGGGCGTTCCCAGTAGATGATTTCGGCGATTGTCTGCTCGTTGCCCACTCTTGGTTTATGGCCTTCTGCGTTGTAATCAATCACCGCTCGAGAGTCATCGCTGCTGGCCACAGTGACGATCCCTTTGGGTTCGGCCAGCTGTTTGATGGCCGGATCGGCAGTGGCTCGTTGTAAGGTTGAGAGGCGGACATCAAATTCGTGCCCCACTGCGCCGGTGGTTGAATTAATGAATCCAAACGTCTCTCCTTTTTTCAGTCCAACACGATGCGGGGTGTTGAAAAGAAAATGGTCAGGCTTGTCCACCTGATAAGGCTTGAATGCTCCTCCCCAGCCAATGCAGGTCAATCCGACCACTTTCCAAGCCGGGTAGCCACAGAAACGCATCAGGCTGCCACGTTTAAAATCGTGGCTGTGATAAAGCTCACCGACCTGCGCGTGCTTGCGTCCGCCGATTCTGGTGCCGT